>CAZDND010000174.1:1094-3787 GCA_964506825.1 uncultured Syntrophothermus sp. | reverse complement strand
AGACTACCATTTTAGCTCCATTGCGGGCTGCTTGTCTCATCTTGTAGCCAATCACCGGATGAGCTTCGGTAGCGTTGGTGCCGATCAAGAACATTAGTTCAGCTTCATTGGTAATATCGCTGATGGGATTAGTCATTGCCCCGCTGCCAAATGTTGTAGCCAGACCGGCTACGGTGGGAGCGTGTCAAGTTCGTGCGCAATGGTCGACATTATTGCTCCCCATATGAGCGCGGGTGAACTTCTGCACCAGATAGTTTTCTTCATTGGTGCAGCGGGCTGAACTCAGAGCAGCAAATGATTCCGGGCCGTACTTATCCTTGATTTCATTGAGACGATTTGCAATCAGATCATAGGCTTCGTCCCAGGATGCAGGTTCAAATTGTCCGTTCCTCTTGATGAGCGGAGTCGTCAGTCGTTTTTCATTGTAGATAAAGTCCCAGCCAAAGCGTCCCTTAACGCACAAGCTGCGGCCATTCACGGTCGCATCGGGATCGGAAAGAACCCCGATTACCTTTTTGTCCTTCACCGCCAGATCAAAGGTGCATCCGGTACCGCAGAATGGGCAGGTAGTCCTGACCCGATCGAATTCCCAGCGGCGGGCCTGTCCAGCCATACTTTTTTCGGTTAAGGCCCCTGTAGGACAGACCGCCACGCACTGCCCGCAAAAAACGCAATCAGAATCGATGTAATCCACGTCTCCGGCAGTAGTTACCTTACGGTGGAAGCCCCGGTTCAGGTACGAGAGGTTATCCTGACCTGTCATTTCTTCGCAGGCCCTTACGCAGGCTCCGCACTGAATACACTTGTTTAAATCGCGGTTGATGAAAGGATTCGTTACATCCAGCGCGTAGTGATGCTGCTCGCCCGCATAGGGACTCTCTTTTACGCCGTATTTGTAGCAGTAGTCCGCCAGTTTGCACGCACCCAACTTATCGCAAGTCAGGCAGTCCTGGGGATGATTGGCCATCAACAACTCTAAGATGGTACGACGTGCATCGACCACAGCGGACGATTCTGTCTGCACTTCCATCCCCTGAAAAATTGGGGTCACGCACGATGCTGGCAGCAGCCTGTTGCCCTTGACCTCCACCACGCACATCCGACAGGAACCCATGGGGCTCAAATCTTTCAGGTAGCACAGGGTAGGGATTTCAATGCCGTTTAATTCTGCAGCCTGCAAAATCGTACTGCCTTGCGGAGCTTCAACCTCCTTTCCGTTGATGTTCAGTTTCACTAGTTCCACTTCCATCACTCCTTCTAAATTATTGCGGCCAGCAAAAAACACCTCCTGCGCCGCGGCTGGAGGTGTTAAAATATCGCACCAACAATATGCAAACTACTCTGCACCATTCTGGTGAAGCCTACTTCAGGCCAATACTCCTTTCCAACTACGGGAGGCAAACCCGTTTCCAGGTTTACCCTATCGGCCATTTTCCCTTAGTGAAACCTTAGGCAAAATGGCTCGGAGTTATATTTGATTTTGTGAGTTCTTGCACAAACGACTTGGCAACAACTAATCTAATATATTCTTCGCCGTCTTCGATTTCCCTGCCAGCCCACAAAAAAACCGGCTTTCAACCGGCAATATAATCCTTAAATATAATTATTATTAATAACTATTATAATTAGCAATGCGGCGGCGAAGCCAGCGGATTTTCATCCTTTAAGGATCGAGACTTCCGGTACACTTCCCGGACGGTTAGCGAATGGCCGGCGAGAGCCCCATTTTGAATCGGTTGCGGTTATGTTTTGAAAATACCCGGTCTCTGCTTTCCTAAGGAGAAGCAGGTTCAACATAAGATCGATCATATCATTCTCCCTTGCTAGTTCGGAACAAAAAATACCCGCAAGGGATCCAGATAGATATTAATGGGTTGCCGAAGAGTGCGGATCATTGCTTGTTGATCACGGCTGATTTCCCATTGTAAATGATAATCACCAGGGCGATGGGGCGGCGATCCTATTTTCAGATACAAGCTGGAGCGAAATGGACCGGCGCTCTCCTCGGCTATCCAGACCGGAAAGCAGTTCGCACATTGAAATTCATCCGCCAACATTATGTGATTAGCCCTGATTCCAACAAAACCCTTCTCCTTACCAATTTTCCCGCCGGTGTTGATCTCAACTCCCCAATCCGGCACCTGAAGCGTATGCTCAGTTTTTCTGACAGCTTCAGTGATGTTTTTGCAGCCGGTTATTTTGGCAGTCGCCAATGACAATGGTCTCTGGAATATCTCCTCCCTGCGATCAAAAGCCTCCACCTGGCCATTGTCCAATACGGCTATGCGGTCGCACAGACGGTAGGCCTCTTCTACATTATGGGTAACGAACAGGGTGGTCCCCGAGAACTTTTGGAGGGACAACCGCATCTCCTGCATCAGGTTGTTTTTCAGGTGATTGTCCAGGGCGGAGAATGGTTCATCCAAGAGCAGGATATCCGGCTCTACCGCCAGTGCTCTGGCCAGTGCTACCCGCTGCTGCTGGCCTCCGGATATTTGGGAAGGATAACGTCCGGCCATATCTCCAATGTTAAACATGGCCATCAACGCATCGGTTTTCTGTTTTCGCTTCGACTTGGGCAGCCCGTCCAGACCGAATCCAATGTTTTCGGCTATCGTTAGGTGCGGAAACAGTGCAAAATTTTGAAACAAGAAACCGACCCTTCTCTCTCGAGTGGCCAGATCAATCCTTTT
>CAZDND010000174.1:0-1084 GCA_964506825.1 uncultured Syntrophothermus sp. | reverse complement strand
ATCGTTAAGAACGATCTTTCCATGATCAGGAGTTATAAGTCCAGCAACCGAGTGCAGGAGCATACTCTTACCGGATCCGGAAGCTCCCAATATGCCAATAATACACGGTTCGCATGATATTTTGACCTGCAGCCGGAATCCGGGGAGTTGCTTTTGAATATCGATGTATAACCCCATGTTATTTTCCCCCCGCTCCCATCTTCATCTGCCGCTGGGCTTTATGCCAATAATTCATCAGCACAATAGCAGTCAGGGAAATCGCAAAAATTATCAGGACCCAGATTAAGGCCATTTTCATGTCCCCGCCTTGGGTGGCAAAATAAATCGCGATCGGTATCGTCTGGGTCTTGCCAGGTATACTGCCGGCAACCATCAGAGTAGCGCCAAACTCACCCATGGACCTGGCAAAAGCCAGGGCTGTACCAGCTGCAATACCTGGCCAGGCCAGGGGTACTGCTACTCGTCGAAACACCGTCCATTCCGATGCCCCCAGGGTCCGGGCAGCATTGAGAATATCGGCGTCGATTTGTTCCAAGGCTCCCCGACTAGTCTTATACATGAGGGGAAATGCCACCACTACGGCTGCGATGACGGCCGCATACCATGAAAAGATGATACTAACCCCAAACAATTCCAGAAATTTTCCCACCGGGCCATGCTTGCCTATTAATAGCAAGATCCCGAATCCGGCCACAGTCGGGGGAAGAACCAGCGGCAGGGTAAGGATACCGTCCAGCAACCCCTGATACCTGCCTCGGTAATTGGTCATCCACCATGCTATGGAGAGCCCCAGGAAAAAAATAATGATCGTAGCTGTGAAAGTAATCTTTACTGAAATCCAAGCTGGAGACAGATCGAAATTCATTGCCGTTGCTCCTTGATCTATAGGACGTTGAAACCATACTTCTCGAATACGGCTCTAGCCTTAGCTGAGGTCATAAAATTCACGAAATCCTTGGAAGCAGTGTAGTTTTTGCTGGCTTTTATAACTGCCGCCGGGTAAACAATGGCTTTATGAGACTCTTCAGATGCGGTCGCCATCACGGTTACTTGATTGGACACTTTGGCGTCGGTCAAATATACA
>CAZDND010000173.1:222-3793 GCA_964506825.1 uncultured Syntrophothermus sp. | reverse complement strand
ACCCCAGGGATAACCATGATCTTCGGCAAGCAGAGCAACGACGAGCGCAAACTGGGCAAACTGGACCAGGGCAACGTGGCCTATGGGGTAGTGGGCGGAGAAGCGCTGGTGATATTTGAAGACGTATTTGTCCCCTGGGAGCGGGTATTCATGTGCGGGGAGACGGAATTTGCCGGACTGCTGGTCGAAAGGTTCGCCACCTTCCACCGCCACAACTACGGATCCTGCAAAGTAGGGGTAGCCGACGTGCTGATCGGAGCCTGCGCAGCCATGGCCGACTACAACGGAATCCCGAAAGCCAGTGCCATCCGCGACAAACTGGTGGAAATGATCCAGATGAGCGAGACCATGCATACCGGATCCTTGGCTGCCTCCTATGAAGGCCACCAGCTGCCGGCTGGCAACTACTACCCGCACCCAACCTATGCCAACATAACCAAGCAGAACATAACCCGGTTTGCCTATGAAACCGGCCGCCTGGCCCATGATATCGCCGGGGGATTCATAGCCACCCTGCCGTCGGAAAAGGACCTGGATGATCCCAAAATCGGGCCGATGGTCAAGAAATATTTCCAGGGGTGTGCCAACTACTCCACGGAAGAGCGGATCAAGATGGCCCGCTTGATCGAGAATATGACCGGGGGAACCGCATTGGCGGAGTCCATGCATGGAGCAGGATCTCCCCAGGCCCAGAGGGTGGTTCTCCTGCGGGATGCCAACCTGGGTCACCGCAAGGAGCTGGCCAGAAAATTGGCTGGCATCGATCCCCAGGAATAATCAGGGACCCGATTTTTTAGGAAGGCTTGAACAAAAAATCCATCATATACTAGTTTAGAGCAGATCAGCGAAGGAGCAGGAGTTATGGACATAAAGAAAATGTTTGATCTTGAGGGTAAAGTCGCCGTGATAACCGGCGGTTCAGTCGGATTAGGATACCAGATGGCGTCAGGGTTGGCTGGATTTGGGGCCAATGTTGTCATAGCCGCCAGAAAAATGGGCAGGTGCGAGGAAGCGGCTGAAACCATCGCCAGCGAATACAATGTAAAAACGCTGCCGGTGGCATGCGATGTGGCCAAGGAGGAAGATGTCCAGAATTTGATATCCAGGACATTGAAGGATTTCGGGCAGATAGATATTCTGATCAATAATGCCGGGGTTGGTTGGGGAGGCCCGCCGGAAACCTTTGAATCCAAAGGCTGGCACAAGGTCATGGGAGTAAATCTCCACGGTGTATTTTACTGTTGCCAACAGGCTGGTCGGGTTATGATTGATCAAAAGAAGGGCAAAATAATAAACATTGCTTCCTTACATGGTTTTGTCGCGGCGGAAGCTGAGGTGACCAACTCGATAGCTTACATGGCCAGCAAGGGAGCAGTGGTCATGCTGACGAAGGATCTGGCCGCTAAATGGGCTCACTACAATATCAACGTAAATGCCATTGCTCCAGGATATTTCCCGACTGATATGACAGATCATGCCCGGGAACACGGTGCGGAGAAAATCTTACGCCACATTCCCATGGGGCGTTTGGGCAGTGATGATGACCTTAAGGGGGCTGCTGTCTATTTGGCTTCCGACGCATCTAATTATGTCACCGGGCATGTACTGGTTGTTGATGGCGGGTACATGACGATTTAGGATCTGACAGTATAAGTAATCGCACTACTTCGTGAACCAGCGGGACTGCATGAAAATATTAACCCTTTTGAGGAAGCCTGGAAACGAAAAAGGCAGGCCAGGGACAGGATAAATTTGTCCCTGGCCTGCCTTTTTCAAGGATTGCCGGTCAAGCAATACGTACCGCTGAAATGCAGATGCCGATAGGGGAAATCACTGATTTGGATCAGCCAGCTGACCAAAAGTAATGGACCGCAGCTTCCACCGTAAATGTGGATCCGCGGTGTTGATTTCTATTTTCTGCTGGATATTTGTCCGAATTCCAGAGACAGATAATTATCTGGACGAATCGAAAAAATATCACTGCCTGATCAATCAGGAAAATTGTTTGCGACCAGTCATAGTGCTACAATAATGACATATCCTAAGAGGCTATTTCTACTGGGCACATCTGTCAAAGCTCGTTCCTGCAGGCTATCCGGCAAGAGTTTTGCTTCCAATCCTATCCAAGTACTCCATAGTATTTATACTCACAATGGGAAAGATGCAGATTTTTCCTATCAGATCCGGATATGAACTCCTACCAGTGACATCAGAAGGAAAATGAGTGACTGCGGACCGGAACCATAAATATTCCTGGAATGACTGCCGCAGCTGGTGCATTAATGGCGGAAAGGGGATCAATATGGTGATACTGGGTATTTTTCTCAAGGTATTGGGGTTATTATTGATCACCCTGGTGGGGATTATCTTGCTGCTGCTGGCCCTGCCGATCAGCTTTCAGGGCCGTATTCAGGTGCAGGGAAAAGCCCGCGGCGAATTTGAGGTGGCAGGCCTGGGCGGATTGGCGAGGCTGAAGGTGTCCAAAGAACCCGGAGCAAGTTCCCGGACCAGGGTTGAGTTGATCGGACTTGAAAAAAAACTTGGTTCCGGGAAACCTAAGGAGCGGCCCGATCAACAGGGGCGAGCATCCAAGCACTGGAACCGGTCGTATTTAAGTGTGGAACTCTTGAAGACCATGGCGGTCTTCTTAAGGAAAATCGTAGCCGACCTGAACTTGCATTTTAGCCTTAAGGGTGAAATTGGAACCGGTGATCCTGCCTATACCGGTATACTTTTCTCCGTATTGTCAGTAGTGCTGGGAGGAAGCCGAGGGTTCGAGCTATACCCGAATTTCATAGAGGCGGTCCTGGATATAGATAGTGAGTTCCGGGGAAGGGTCATCCCCTTGGTGATAGTCGGCCGCGCCCTTGTCATGTTGCTGTCAGCCCCGGTACGCTCTCTATGGTGGCCCAGGAAATTGAATAATAAGAAGAGTTTAAAGGAGGTTGCTAGTAATGTTTAAAGAGAACATCGATACCATTGCTTCTCAATTGGAAAAACTGGTTTCGACCAAGACTGTGGTGGGGACTCCGATTGTATCAGGGGACGTGACTATCATACCCATTTTATCAGCGACTTTCGGCTTTGGTACCGGTGTAGGAGAAGGAACCGAAAAAGCAGGCGGACCTCAAGGCAAAGGGTCGGGTGGAGGCGGCGGTGCCAAGGTTGATCCGGTGGCGATGGTGGTTATCCAAAATGGAGAAACCAAAATATATGCGTTGGGTAAAAAAGGCTGTTTGGATGCACTGGCGGAAATCGTTCCATCAGTGCTGGAAGCCGTCAAGGAAAGCCGCCCATCCGAGGATTAGATACGATCGGTCCTTAAAACACAATTGCCGTTTAAATGGGGGAGAGGGACCGATTAGTTCCTCTCCCTATTTCTTTTATAAGGTAAAAAGGATATATGGATCCTGGGTGGATACTCCGGATACTGCAACCTTATGGCATAGGAGTTGTCGCCCACGGGCGGAAGTGGACTACTGACGGAAGACTAATCATATGAGAATAGTTGCCGGATGATAAATGGATATTTTGTTATACCGGCTAGCTGACACAAAACCAGGGTGGCTTT
>CAZDND010000173.1:0-212 GCA_964506825.1 uncultured Syntrophothermus sp. | reverse complement strand
AAACACAATTGCCGTTTAAATGGGGGAGAGGGACCGATTAGTTCGTCCCTCTTTTTCTATTGTAAGGGAAAAAGGATATTTGGATTCAGTGCATACTACGGAGATTGCAACCTTATGGATTGGAGTTGTTGCCCTTAAGTGGGGGAGCGAATACCGACTGAAGGCCATCAAATGAGAATAGTTGCCGGATGTTAACTGGACATTTTATCAAG
>CAZDND010000172.1:0-3796 GCA_964506825.1 uncultured Syntrophothermus sp. | reverse complement strand
GGAAAATCATGCCCCAGTATGTTATCGAAAAGATATACGAAGTAACCGAGGGTAAGGCGATAATAACCACCGATGTGGGACAGCACCAGATGTGGACCGCCCAGTACTATAAGTTCAACCGTCCGCGGACGTTTATTACTTCCGGCGGTCTGGGAACGATGGGATTCGGATTGCCCGCCGCGGTCGGAGCTCAGATCGGTTGCCCCGAGGCACGAGTTGTCGATATAGCCGGCGATGGGAGTATTCAGATGAACATCCAGGAGCTATGTACGGCGGTCGAACAAAAGCTTCCCATTATAATTTGCATCCTTAACAATCAATACCTCGGTATGGTGAGGCAGTGGCAGGAACTCTTCTGGGATAATCGCTATTCTTCTGTGGACATTGCCCTGCAGCCTGACTTTGTTAAACTGGCCGAGGCCTACGGTGCTGTGGGAATTAGAGTGACCGAGAGTTCTGAGGTGGAAAGGGCTTTGCGACAGGCCATGGAAATTAAAGATCGACCGGTGGTGATCGATTTCATGGTGGATCGGGAAGCTAATGTATATCCAATGGTGCCTCCGGGAGGCAGCTTGCATCAGATGCTTGGGGAGGGTGAGTGATATGAAACATACTCTTTCAGTGACCGTCGATAACCATCCAGGGGTTCTTACCCGGGTGACCACCCTTTTTAGACGCCGGGGATATAATATAGAAAGCCTGACCGTAAGCAGGACCGAAGACCCTGGTATATCCCGCATGACCATCGTCGTTGATGGGGACGAGGGCATACTTGAGCAGGTGACCAAACAGCTCCACAAGCTGATTGAAGTTAATAAGATCCTGGATATAACCGCAGAGCAGTCGGTGGATCGGGAACTGGCGCTTATCAAGGTAAAGGCTGATCCCCAGGCCCGGGGGGAGATCATGCAGATCGTGGACATATTTCGTGCCCATATTGTGGATATAGGCCGGAAGAGCCTTATAATTGAGGCGACCGGAGATGAACGGAAAATCAGCGCTATTGAAGATTCCCTGCGCGCTTTCGGGATAATCGAGATGGTCAGAACGGGAAAGGTTGCAATGGTCCGCGGTCCCAAGGGATAAAAAGGTAGTGTTTTTGGGACCAGACCTATTGGATAAAACAAAGGGGGTAATATTGAAATGGCTAAAATGTATTATGACGCCGATGCTAACCTGGAGATTCTTAAAAACAAGACGATTGCAGTGATCGGCTATGGTAGTCAGGGACACGCTCAGGCGCAAAATGCCAGCGAAAGCGGACTCAAAATTGTGGTAGGGCTTCGCAAGCCTGTTGATGAGGAGACTCAAAAGGAATGGAACCAAGTACTGGCAGACGGTCTTACTCCCATGACAGTAGACGAAGCGGCTCAGGCAGCGGATATTATTCATATCCTGGTGCCGGATACTCTGCAAGCCAGTCTTTATAAAGAAATGATTGCTCCCTATTTGAAACCGGGAGATGCCCTGGGTTTCTCTCACGGGTTTAATATTCATTTTGGGCAGATCAATCCGCCCCAAAATATCGATGTCTTCATGGTAGCCCCCAAGGGCCCTGGTCATCTGGTAAGGCGCATGTATCAAAAAGGTGCCGGAGTTCCATCCCTGATTGCGATTGAAAACGATTTTTCCGGGCAGGCCCGGGATATTGCCCTGGCGTTTGCCAAGGCTATCGGAGCTACCCGCGCAGGAGTTCTGGAGACCTCTTTCCGCGAGGAAACCGAAACGGATTTGTTCGGCGAACAGGCAGTCTTGTGCGGCGGAGTTACTGAGTTGATCAGAGCCGGATTTGACACTCTGGTAGGCGCTGGTTATCAGCCGGAGATAGCTTATTTTGAATGTCTTCATGAAATGAAGCTGATCGTGGACCTGATTTATGAAGGGGGTATCTCCAACATGAGATATTCCATCAGTGACACGGCTGAATACGGCGATCTGGTCACCGGACCTCGAATTATTAACGATGAAACCCGGATGGAAATGGAGCAGATCCTGGAAGAGATTCAGAACGGTTCCTTTGCCCGGGAGTGGATACTTGAGACCCAGGTGGGTCGTCCGGTATACAATGCTCTCAAGAAAAGGGGCGAGGAACACCTGATTGAAACCGTAGGCAAGGAACTAAGAAGCATGATGCCCTGGCTAAAGGAGATTAAGTAGAAAACCGGAAGCTAGCAGACCGGAATTCGAGGCAGATCGGAAGTCAGGGCGGGGAAGGTTCAAGCAATACGAACATCCCCGCCCTGTTATCTCTTCCGGATCTGACCCGCTAATTTGAGAGGTGGATTATGTCGGACAGGATTTATATATTTGATACAACCCTAAGGGATGGTGAACAAAGCCCTGGGGTAAACCTCAACTTCCATGAGAAACTGGAAATTGCCCAGCAATTGGCCCGCCTTCGCATCGATGTGATTGAAGCCGGATTCCCAGTGATCTCGAAGGGCGATTTTCAGGGGGTCAGGATGATCGCAGAAAAGGTCAAAGGACCTACTATAGCTGGATTAGCCCGGGCCACCAAAGGGGATATTGATGCCTGCTGGAATGCCATAAAAGTGGCTGAAAAGCCGCGCATTCATACCTTTATTGCCACCTCCGACATCCATTTGAAGTACAAACTGCAGAAGAGCCGCGAGCAAGTGCTACTGCAGGCTGAAGAAGCGGTTCGCTACGCCAAAAGTTTTGTCAGTGATGTGGAGTTCTCTGCCGAGGACGGTTCGCGCAGCGATTTTGACTACCTTTGCCAGATAATAGAAACAGTAATTAATGCTGGGGCCAGCGTAGTAAACATTCCTGATACCGTAGGATATTCAGTTCCAGATGAATACGGGGATTTTATTCGTCGTATTATGGAAAGAGTCCCCAATATACATAAGGCCATACTGAGTGTGCATTGTCACGATGACCTGGGACTGGCAGTGGCCAACTCGTTGGCAGCGATTAAAAACGGGGCTCGCCAAGTGGAAGGAACCATCAACGGGATTGGGGAGAGGGCGGGTAACGCAAGCCTGGAAGAAGTAATTATGGCCTTGTATACTCGTCGTTCCATATATGATAAAGAGGTGGGAGTTGAATATAGTGAGATCTATCGCACTTCGAGGATGGTCAGCGCGATTACCGGAATGCCTATCCAGGCCAACAAGGCGGTAGTAGGCAAGAACGCCTTTGCCCATGAATCAGGAATCCACCAGGATGGAGTTCTCAAGGAAAGGACTACCTACGAAATCATGAATCCCGAGTTGGTAGGGCTTCCCAAGAACAATCTGGTGCTGGGAAAACACTCCGGACGGCATGCATTCAATGAACGATTGAAGGACCTAGGTTTCAATCTGGAGGAAGATGAATTGCTGCAGGCTTTTGCCCGGTTCAAGGATTTGGCTGATAAGAAAAAGGAAGTTACCAATTACGACATTGAGGCCATGGTCAAGGATCAGATATGGACCGTCCCGGAAAGATTCAGCCTCCACTATCTGCACTTTACCGGCGGCAGCACCGTGGTTCCAACCGCAACGGTGGGGTTAATGGGACCCAGGGGATTGGCCGAGGAAGCTGCTTGCGGAGATGGACCTGTAGAGGCTGCCTGCAATGCTATTGATAGAATAACTGGCTTGCCAGGAACTTTGGTAGAATATAAACTAAATGCTGTCACCGAAGGAAAGGATGCTCAGGGCGAGGTAGTGGTCAGGGTTGAGGTTGGAAATCTCAAGATCCTGGGAAGGGGATTGTCCACCGATGTCATCGAAGCCAGCGTGAGGGCGTACATTAATGCCATAAACAAGGCTGCCTACGAGATCAGCAG
>CAZDND010000171.1:2869-3859 GCA_964506825.1 uncultured Syntrophothermus sp. | reverse complement strand
GAAAATCGTTGATAAGACCGGTATGACAGGGATTATTACGATTGATCAGGTGGTGCCGGTTATTCGCGATTTGTCCAGGGAAGTTCAAATTCCCTTTGTTCTGGTGACCAGAATGTCGGACTTCGTGGATGGTATACCGGTTAGCACAGCGGAGGAACTTGGATTGGAACCGGGATGGCTGCACTACTCCCAATTTTTGGATCAAAGCAGCAATGAAATCCCGCCCGGCCTACCCATCGATCCTGAGGATCCGGCTGTGATTCAATTCACCGGGGGGACCACCGGGGCTCCCAAGGGAGCAACGCTAACCCATTATAATCTGGTGGTCGCATCCTACGCCGCCCAGGAATTTACCAGCCCCATTCTGGGTCTCTATCCAGTACCTCGCCGCCATATTCTGGCCGTCCTGCCCTACTGTCACATCTATGGCGAAATTTGTGCGCTGTGCATCGGGGCGATAAGCCGTTCTACACAAATTTTGCTACCCAAGTTCGATCTTGATGAGGTTATGGATACTATCTCTAAATTTAAAGATGTAACCTATTTTCCAGCCGTTCCTACTATGATCAACGCCGTCATCAATCACCCGCGGGCCAAAGAAATACAGATTGGAAGAAGGTTGGGGGTTTTCAACAGCGGGGCGGCCCCTTGTCCTCCGGAGCTCCTCAAGAAAGCCCGTGATATGAATATTTTCATAGCCGAGGGGTGGGGGATGAGTGAAACCACCTCCTTGGGGATCACCAATCCCTACATGGGACGCAAGAAAGAAGGCAGCATCGGCAGCCCTTATCCGGACGTAGATATAAGGATTATGGATCCCCAGACCGGAGAGGAAACGGCTGTTGGCGAACCGGGAGAAATCGTCCTGAGGAGTCCTACGGTTATGAAGGGATACTGGAACGATCCCGAAGAAACTGCCAAAGTTCTGAGGGATGGTTGGCTATATACCGGCGATCTGGCGTACAAGGATAAGGATGGATATTTCTTTAT
>CAZDND010000171.1:0-2859 GCA_964506825.1 uncultured Syntrophothermus sp. | reverse complement strand
TTGACCGTTCCAAGGATGTGGTGATCTCCGGCGGTTTCAACATTTATCCCCGGGAGATCGATGAAGTGCTTTTTGCCCATCCCAAGGTTAAAGATGCCATGGCGGTGGGAATACCTGATGGGTACTATGGTGAGATCCTGAAGGCCTTTGTTCAGGTGGTTGACGGTGTCACTGTAACCGAAGAGGAACTCAAGGATCATTGCCGTAAACACCTGGCAGGCTACAAAGTACCCCGGAAAATCGAATTCAGGTCGGAACTGCCACGGTCCGCAGTTGGCAAGGCCCTGCGAAGAATCCTGAGGGACGAGGAAATCGCCAAGATGGCACAGGCAAAATAGTCCGATTTTGAACCCGCTGCAGATGCAGCGAGTCAAGAGATGGTGGTGAACGTCGGGGTGATCCGCTTATCCGGCGGCGGATTGCCCCTTTTGCCTGAAGGCAATCCATCCTCCAGCTATCTTCGAGTTACGAAAAACCAGGCAGCGTCATCAAGCAACCCAAAAGAAATAGATAACATCGGTTTTGCGGTGGCACGAATATTGCATTGAATAAGGGCTGGTGGATTTGATTATAGGTCTGGAGTCGGGACATCTTCCCACAAAACGACCACCGTGGGAGATGTGGGACAGCCAAATAATTTTCGGGTTGCCTGTTGGTGGGGAGTAGAGTCAATCAAACCAATCGAGGATAAGACTTAAACACTTGATAACATAGACGGACCGGTTAATGTTGAATTAGGGTGTAGATTTTGGCTCGTATGGTCCGTTCGTTATCAACTGTGCCAACCGTACTGATCATGAGGAGGGTATGAAATGAATGAAGTGGTATTGGTAAGTGCCTGCAGAACCGCCATAGGTAAATTCCAGGGAGGACTCAAGGATGTTTCTGCCAAGCAATTGGCTATCACCGTTGGTAAGGAGGCTATAAAAAGGGCTGGAGTTCCGGCTGAAAGCATTGATGAGATTGTCATGGGGCAAGTCTACCAGCATATGCAGGGGTCCTTGCTGTCCCGCCAAGTTGGACTAGCCTGTGGACTTTCAAATGAAAGCAACGCCTGTGGCGTGAACCAAAACTGCGCATCAGGGATGAGAGCTTTGGAAGTCGCCTGCAATAATGTAATGCTGGGTAAGACTGAGACCGCTTTGGTGATCGGGGTGGAAAATATGACCCGGGTCCCCTACATGCTGGACAAGGCTCGAGCAGGTTACCGAATGAATGATGGAGTTATAACCGACGCCATGTTTCACGATGCGCTGGTTGATTCCCTGGTCCCAGGACATATGGGACTTACAGCGGAAAACGTGGCGGAAATGTATCACATTACCCGTGAGCAGTGTGATGAACTGGCGGTTATGAGTCACAACCGGGCCATTGCAGCTATTGATAATGGAACCTTCAAAAGGGAGATCGTACCGGTTGAAATCGTTTCCAAAAAGGGAACCGTGATTTTTGATACCGATGAACACCCGATTCGGGGAGCCAGCATGGAGAGCGTCGGTCGACTGGGCACGGCCTTTAAGAAAGGCGGCGTAGTAACCGCAGCCAATGCTTCGGGTATCAATGATGGGGCCTCGGCGGTGGTAGTTATGTCCAAGCAGAAGGCTATGGAACTGGGAATCAAACCGCTTCTTAAAATGATAAATATCACCGGCTGCGGGGTGGATCCAAAAATAATGGGGATTGGACCTGCCGAAGCAATTCCCAAGTGTTTGAAAGCAGCCGGGATGAAGTTTGACGAGGTTGATTACTGGGAAATAAATGAAGCCTTCGCCCCTCAATTCCTGGGATGCGGAATCCGTTTAGAGGAAAAGTATGGGATGAAGCTGGACCTGAATAAATGCAACCATAATGGTTCCGGTATCGCGTTGGGACACCCAGTCGGCAGTACGGGTCTTCGCATTATAGTCAGTCTGTATTACGAGCTCGAAAAACTGGGGTTAAATGTAGGCGGGGCTTCACTTTGTGTGGGTACCGGACCGGCCCTGGCTTCCCTGTGGACCAGAAATATATAAGACAATTCACCCCGGGTAGGCAGCCCGGAAATATTTCAGCCAAGGCATCCATCCAAGACGGTTGGATTACCAATAACAATATGGAGGCGCAGATGCAATGGGAAACAAATTATGCGACTTAAAAGATGTGCGGTTTTTTCTATATGACCTTCTGAATGTGGAGCAGCTTTGCAAATCAGAGCGGTACAGCGATCACTCGCGGGATACTTTTGAAATGACCATCAACACCGCAGAAAAACTAGCTGTTAATGACTTTGTTCCAGCCAATGAGCCGGGGGACAAGATAGGCTGCGTTTGGGAAAACGGTCAAGTGAGAGTCCCGCACGTGTTCCACGAGCCGTATCGTAAGCTAGCCGAAGGCGGATGGTTTTGTGCCCAGGAGGCTTATGAAGTCGGAGGCCAGAATGTGCCTCATGTGATTGACTATGTTTGTAAACAGCTGCTTTTTGCCGCTAACCATAACCTGACCGGCTATTACGGGCTGACCCATAGTGCCGCCAAGGTTATAGAGATATTTGGGACCGAGGAACAGAAACAAAAGTACATGCTGCCCCTCTATGAAGGCAGGTTTGGCGGAACCATGTGCCTGACTGAAGCGCAGGCGGGAAGCGATGTCGGGGCAGTAAGGACCAAAGCCTGCAAAAATCAGGATGGAACCTACTCCATAGTTGGAGGAAAAATATTTATCACTGGCGGGGAAACGGACCTGACTGAAAATATTATCCATGTGGTCCTGGCCAGGATTGAAGGCGATCCGGAAGGAACCAAGGGATTATCTTGTTTCATAGTTCCCAAAATCCGGGTAAACAGCGACGGAACCTTGGGCGAAGAAAACGATGTGGCTTGC
>CAZDND010000170.1:0-3894 GCA_964506825.1 uncultured Syntrophothermus sp. | reverse complement strand
ATGATTCCATTATTTTTTTTGGAGATAGTGGAAAAGACTCATTGGATGAGCCACGATCAATTATTTAATATCCTGGCGGTCGCCCAGTTGGTTCCCGGCACCTTCGCGACCAACTCGGCGGTGCTGATCGGTTTGAGCGTGGGACATTTGGGTTACGCGGTGGCCGCTTTAGCAGGCATAGTGACGCCGGTTATGTTTACGGCTTACCTGGCAGAGAGATATGTGAGGCCATTTCTGAACAAACCAGGTATGGCAGGATTTCTGACCGGATTGACGGCGGCGGTAATCGGAATCATTGCGGCCACGGGCTTTAATTTGATGCATGCTGCAGTGGTTGATGCACCGACTATGCTGACGGGTCTATTGGCTTTTTATCTTTTTTATTCACGTCATTGGAATGCGGCGTCGGCCGCTATTGTAGCCGCGATGGCGGGCCTGGCATTGTTTTTTTTCTTATAAGCAGGATTTTAAGCCGTTTCGAAGAATTTATTTAAACTGGTATCAAAAAATAGCGACTGAAACAGGTTGGCTCGAAAGGAATAACAATGGAAATATTTTTGCAGCACAAGAAGGCAGCAATGCTGGCGATGGTAGGTATAGTTGGCATTTTGGTTTTCTTTCTGGTAAATGTGGTGGTGGATGAAAAGGTCAGTGCTTACCAGGTAACTTTAAACGATGCAACATTTGTGGCGGGAGCCAAAACCGCGGTTGAGGATGAAGTTGCCCGGGTACTCAAGGATGAAGAAAAAAGGATTGGGCACCAGGTGGTCTTGGCCCAGAAGCCGGAATATAAGCTGGTACTGGTGGATAAAGGACAGATAGCTGATCGGGGCGAAATTGCCCAGCAGGTTCGCAAGAACCTGGCAGTCGAAACCGATGCCATAACGATTTTGGTGGAAGGTAAACCGGTAGTACACCTGGCAGATCAGGCTAAAGCCGACCAGGTACTGGCGGAGGCTAAAAAACGTTTGGTCAATTGTACCGAAGAAGAGACGATTGCCAAGGCGGCGTTTCAGGAGGAAGTGACCACTGTTAAGGCGGTGGTGGCTGCCCGCCGGGTGGCAGATCCGGAACAGGCATTGATCATTTTGGAATCAGGTGATAATGCTCCTGTCAAATATACTGTCAAACCGGGGGACACCCTGTGGCAGATAGCACGGGATCATGACACCCGGGTGGCAAGTATTATGGCATTGAACCATCTGGAAGATGAGGACCTCAAACTGGATCAGGAGCTGCTGATCGGTGCCAGCAATCCTTACGTGACCGTAAATGCTATTGTCGAGGGGACCAAAACGGAGGCGATTCCCTATTCGACTACTATAGTGGCTGACACCTCGATATCCTCGTCATATGTAAAGCAAGCTGGCAAGGAAGGCGAGAAGAAGATAACTTACCGGGCGACCCGGCAAAACGGTAAAGTGCTCTCAACCAAGGTCCTGGCTGAGGCGGTCGTTAGCCAACCCGTAGATGAGATTGTAGTCCAGCGGAGTAGGAGCAGCCGTTATACCATGACTGCTTCCCGTGGCGGTTCGCACATCGGCGGCATGATTTGGCCGGCGGCCGGAGGAATTTCCTCGGGATATGGAGCCCGGGGAGGCAGCCACACCGGAATAGATATCAACGGCGGATCCGGAGATCCGATCCACGCTGCCAAAGCTGGAACGGTGGTTTCGGCGGGCTGGCAGGGTGGCTACGGTAAGATGGTCACCATCAGCCACGGCAATGGATTGGAAACCCGCTATGCCCACTGCTCCAAGATTCTGGTCAGCCCGGGACAAAAGGTAGCCCAGGGCGAGTTGATAGCCCGGGAGGGGTCCACCGGCAATAGTACCGGATCGCACCTGCACTTTGAGGTACTCAAAGGGGGCACGTTCCAGAACCCCCTCAGGTATCTGAATTAGGCATTGAACTTAAGCCCCGAAATACTGCGGCCCTACCAAGCCGCAGTTTTCTTTTAAGATTCCTAAAGTATCATCGAAATAAATGGCTTGCTTCCCAGGGACGCTGGCAGGCTATATGACCTTGGATATCTGCTCCCTACCCACAGAGAACACGTTGAAAAACGCCGCGCAAAGCTCCGGGTTTGAAATTACCGGTATGTTGCAGTATAATCATTCATCAGTGGGTGAGTGTAGTATGGCTAACCCTGGGGATGGACTGGGCTTCTTTGCCCACAATGGATGGGGCAGCCATATTCGAGCTGTAGAAATCATCAAGCAAAAATATCGATGGGTTAAAAAGATAACCTGCCGCCCTGATTGGGGCAGCTGCAATTATGGAGGGCAATGAATGAGAGACTCCTTAATTATTGAAGGCGGTCATAGTATTAACGGTACGGTCAGGGTCAGCGGAGCAAAGAATGCCAGTCTGGTTATTATTGCAGCCAGCATCTTGGCCCACGGTCGTACGTTGTTGGAAAATGTACCCCGGATCAAGGACGTGGAAGTCCTGTTGGAAATCCTCAAGTACCAGGGTTGCCTGGTGGAGTGGGAAGAGGATGGGACTCTGGCTATCGAAGCCTACGATAACATAGTTCCCGAGAGCCCCTATGAATTATCCAAGCTGCTCAGGGCGTCAAATTTGCTGCTGGGCTCGCTGTTGGGAAGGTTTGGGGAAGCTCGTATCAGCCTTCCGGGGGGTTGTGATATTGGATCCCGACCCATGGATCTGCATCTCAAGGGACTGCAGGTGCTGGGGGCAAAGGTATCTCTGGAACACGGTTACATAAACGCTTCAGCAACCAAGCTTCAGGGGGGAAGGGTTTATCTCGACTTTCCCAGTGTGGGGGCGACGGAAAACATAATGATGCTGGCGGCGTCGGTCTCAGGGACCACGATTATTGACAACGCAGCCAAAGAACCTGAAATTGTGGATCTGGCTAACTTCCTCAGCGCCATGGGCGCCAGAATCCGTGGAGCCGGCACAGATTTGATCAAAATCGAAGGGGTCCCCGCATTGAAGGCGGTTCGTTACGCAGTGATACCAGACCGGATTGAGGCTGGCACCTACATGGCCGCAGCGGCGGTGACTGGTGGCGACGTGACGATAGAGAACGTTATACCCACCCATTTGCTGCCCATTAAGGCCAAGCTGGAAGAAATCGGGGCCCTGGTGACTCAGGTCAACGGTGGTATCAGGGTTCAGGGGCAGCCAAAAATCCATCCGGTGGATATCAAGACTCTCCCTTACCCGGGCTTTCCTACGGATATGCAATCGCAGATGCTGGCCATTCTGACTATTGCCGAAGGAACCAGCGTGGTGGTGGAAAACGTATTTGAAAACCGGTTTCAAATCGTCGATGAACTGAAGCGCATGGGGGCCAACATCAAGGTGGAAGGTCATACCGCAGTAGTCGAAGGTGTCAGCGAGCTCCATGGAGCCAGGGTAAAGGCTACCGATCTGAGGGCAGGAGCCGCTCTGATTATCGCGGCGCTGGTGGCTCGGGGGCAGACCAGGATCGACAATGCCCATTACATTTTCCGGGGATACGAGGACGTGGAGAAAAAACTGGCGAGTCTGGGGGCAGCTATTCTGGATACTCCTGACGAGTGAGTATGCCGTGGCGGTTATATTGAGATTGATTTCGAACGGGTATCTTCGGTTTGACAGATATCCGTTTTCCTTATTGGCGAGAAACTAGGCCCGAGGTGGAAATATGCGCTTTTTGTTCGTTTCGGTGGGTAAAATTCGCGAACCCTATCTGAAAACCGGGATTAACGACTTTTTAGCCCGGCTGCGCCCCTATGTTAATGTGGACTTGGTTGAAGGCCTGGAGCAAAAGACTCCCTCCAGCCCAACACCATCCCAGGTGGCCGAAGTCCTGGATAAAGAGGGACAGAGGATTTTAACCCACATTAAGGAAGACGATTTCTTGGTGGTGCTGGATTCCCG
>CAZDND010000169.1:0-3903 GCA_964506825.1 uncultured Syntrophothermus sp. | reverse complement strand
CTTTTCCAATATAATTTGTTTTTTTACCCATATATCTGCTCCAATTTAAGTTGCCATCAGTCAATAGCGGTTTGAAAAAATAGATTGATTCCTCTTGCCTGGGTATGAGCCTGCAAGGAAAGGCTGCTGAAAGCCCGAATCCGAAACCTTCATATCAAAGGTCTTGTGGCAAGCCAGAGCAGCCTCCCGGATTGTCTTCCTGACAATCCCCGGGTCCCAAATTGATAAAACTGCTGACCACTCCGGAAACCAATCCATTGCTGGGCCAAAAAATTTTGAATTGGTCCAACAGCTGGTCGAAATTTGTTTACCCTCCAGGTGAGGATGGTATAATGATACCTGGATGGTTGGGGGGCAGAATTTGACCATCAAACGATCTGTAGCCAGGTCTGATTTTCCGAAGAGGAGGAATTTATTTCGGATTAGATATTCAGATGACCGAAGACCCTTCCTGGGGCAGCGGCGAATGCTAAATAGTCATAACCGCAATTTACCATGATGTGATGTGAAATAAAACTAATATTTGGAAGCGTAGGATTCGAGGACGGCAAACAAGCCAAGTGGTCCCGGAAGTTTATACCAAGATTATCTTTGCAGTTGCACCTCATCCGTTAGCCCTATAAGGGATCAATCAAACCAGAGTGCGACCACGGCCCATTTTGGGACAAGCTGATTTATCCCGGTCAGTCAGTGGAGCAAGAATATCCTGACAAGAAGTCTTCAATTATTGTTGGTCATGATACAATAATAATATTATGGTATTAATGACTGAATATACCAGTAAATCCAGGTGATGCCCCCATAAAGCAAGCAGCTATTGCGAAGAATGTAGATGTAAACATATATTGCAGAGAGGTGACACCGGTGTCAAAAAAGAATCTAAGAGCTTATTTGCTGTTTTTCATTATGACCATAGCTATGCTTACAGTAGCTGGATGTGTTCCCACTGGGGATCCCCAGGAGGTTTTGCAGAGTTATTACGAGAATTCCAAGGAAGGAAACTTTCTGGCAGCCTATGAAACCTTGGCCGACGCTACTAAAAGCCAATGGGGAACTGAAAAATACCTCTTAATGCAGGACCTTTATTCACAGATCTACGGAATACAAGACTTCAAACTAAATAAATATATCGAGAGCACCAACGAAAACATCGATGGCAAGGTTTACGAAAACGTGGTGGAGCTGGATCATACGCTGACTGTAGTGGACTATTCAAATGACAATAAAGAGATGACTTATGCCTATGAAAGCAAAGTTGTGAATGACAATGGTGAATGGAAGTATTACCGGAGTGAAAATATTGATGAATTGATAGCAGATTATTATACCCAATTGGGTTTTATGTACGGTGCGGGCAAGGGCAAAAAAGTAAACCTTGCTGAAGCCGCCAATGCATTCAGCAATGCGGTAAAATATAATCAAAACCAATCCAAAGCCTATTACGGACTGGCAATGATTTACTCTTTGGTGGGCAGATATGATGAGTCGATTGAAAATGCAAAAACCATGTTAACCAAAGAAAAAGCAGATAAGAATCTGCTATCGGACGGATACTATGTAATGGGCAATTGCTATTTTGCCAAATCAGAGTTCGAAACCGCCAAGGATTGTTATCAGGAGGCTATGAAGCTCAACCCTAATAATGAAAATGCCAGAAAAAAGGTCCTGGGCATGTCCCAGAGCGCTTCAGTTACTCCTTTGAACACAAACACACCGGCTACCGGCAATTGAGCGGACCTGGCCTTCAAAAAATAGTGACTAATACGCGACCTGCCGGAAAAGATTTGTCCTGACTCATTGTTGGCTAATTCAGGCGGGGCAGAAGTCAGATAGTGCTGGTGTCAGGCAGTATGATAAAGAAAAGAGGAGGAATGTATTGTGGCCAATAAAGATGATTTCACCCCCGAAGAATGGGATCAATTGGTAGCAGCGCCCCAGATGGCAGCCTTTTATGTAGCGTTTGCCAGCCCCAGCGGTCCAGTTGGGTCCTTTAAAGAGATGGCAGTCTATCCAAGATTGATAGTGGAGGCAATTGAAAACCCGGGAAGCAATAACTTGATACAAGCCGTAGCAGTGTTTTTCAAGGACAAGATCGACAAGCGGGAAATGCCGGAGATGCCCAAAATGGGGATGGATATTGTAGAGAACAAGGCCAAATGCCTGGAAGTTCTTCGCGGTATTGTGGGACCATTGACGAACAAGGCGCCGGACGAGGCGGAGGGATTTATGCGGTGGGTTTATCAAGCTGCCGTCATTAGTGCCGAGGCAGCCAAAGAGGGTGGATTCCTGGGCATAGGCGGCGTAAAGGTAAATGAAGCCGAAGCGGCCGCTTTAAAGGAAATTGCTGGTGTCCTGGGGATCCAGGTCTGACCTCGGATTAACAGATGATCACCTTGGAAAAAATGGTATCGTCATGAATAACTGAAGCACTCTTCCCTTTTGCCGTTTTCCATTCATGGGAGACGGCTTTCGACCAATAGTACCACCGGCTTGGTAAAGTGCCCAAGGACAGTTTTTATCGTTCACTCTAATCAGAAACAAGATATACCCATTGGTGATCTCACATCTAACTGGTATCCGGGAATCCATACCTAATCAGCCGTCGAGCCTGGCTCGCTGAGAATGAAAGATGCTTCAGTGCTATGCGTATATATCTTTGAGCAGTACAGCACCGTGGAATAGACAAAGAAGGGTAAACGGATCCATGACAAGGAACTTTGAAGGGGGGAGCTAAGATTGGATAATGACAGGTTTGATGAATTGATCAAGCGGGATGAGGACCATACCGTGAACGATGATGAGCAGGACGCATTTATAAAATCTAAGGAACAGGACCAAAATCATAACCAAGAGCAACCGGGCCGACAGGGTGCATCGCAGGGAAATGGGGTCAGCAAGGGCATCATGGGCAGATTAAAAGGTCAGAATTTAATGTTGGTACTTGCACTGGCGTTGGGGGTGGCCTTGATAGTGCTGGTGACCGGAGGCTGGCTAGCCACTATTTTCTTTGGCATTTCGGGAGGACAATCGTCATCAACCTCAGTCAAAGACAGTATGCCTGCCTATAACCTGGAGGAATCGGGAAATTCGGCACCCCAGACCACTATTGCTGACGAGAGTGGTGCCGAGGTTACCAACGGGGTTGCGGGCAGCGAGGTGCAATTTGATCCATCCAAGATAATATACACCGGCAATATCAGTCTATATACCGACGACTACCAGGGGACTTTTCTGAAGATACGTGACTACGCGGTCAAACTGGAAGGATTTGTCCAGGAATCGAACTCATCCTATATTGACAGTGCTCAGAACACTGTTATCAATTCCGGTTATATGTCGATTAGGGTGCCTGCGGAGAAATTCGGGGAAGCCATGGAGCAGATCCAGGAATACGGGAGTCCGGTCAGCAGTGGAACTAACAGCACGAATATCTCCCAACAGTACCAGGATATCAAAGGACAACTGGACAGCCTGAAAATACAGGAGGAAAGACTGGTCAGTTATCTGACCAAAGCCGGCAACATTACGGACATGCTGGCGATAGAAAGTGAACTCAACCGGGTCAGGACAGAAATTGACTCCCGGACAACGATAATAAAGAACTGGGACAAAGAGGTAGCCTATTCAACAATCTATGTTTCCATAACCGAGAAGGAAATAGCCACCGGCAGCGTGAAATCACCATTTTCAGATATGCTGCAGAAAATAAGTGAAGGCTTTATCACCTCGATCAATTTGCTCCTGAATATGTTAGCAGGACTTATCGTTTGGGTATTCCGGCTCATTCCCTTTGCGGTGGTTTTGGGGGCAGGATACTTCATATATACCAGGATCAGAAAGAAAAAGTAGCCAACTGTTGACTTCAGGCGGCAAAAACGTAACTTCATCGGATTGCAGGCATCA
>CAZDND010000168.1:530-3917 GCA_964506825.1 uncultured Syntrophothermus sp. | reverse complement strand
GTGTTCAGGTAATGGGATGCTGTATTTTCGGGGCGCACAAACTGGCCCACCTGAAAAACCTGATCCCCGTATTTTTCCCGCAGGCGGGCGACTTCCTCCAGCACCAGATCCACATCGGTTTCCGCCCCCGGAGTCAAAACCAGTTCGGCTCCATAAGCCAGGATAGTTTTTTTACGTTCCTCGCTCATACCCTCCGGCATGACGATGATTACCCGATAGCCTTTGACTGCTCCGACCATGCAGGTGGAAATACCCGTGTTGCCGGTGGTGCCTTCCAAAAGGATCATGCCCGGTTTCAAATCGCCCCGTTTTTCGGCTTCCTCCACGATGTGACTAACCACCCGGTCCTTGAGGCTGCCGCTGGGATTGGTGAATTCCAGCTTGACCAGGATCTCCGGTCCGGAACGATCAACCACCCGGTTCAGCCGGACCATGGGTGTCAGGCCGACACTCCCCAGGACATTGTCCAAAACCTGCCGATTTCTTTCCCATTTCATAAAGCCATCCTCCATATCGAAAATAATGAGATTATCCAAGTTCCTTGGAGAGTCACCAGCGGTCTGCCCCTATAACCGCCAGTCGGTTCCGAAGCTCAGACGGCGCCGGAGCGTGAATGATTCCATCTCCCCGAGACGATCCCGCCAATCCCGGTCGCAATCTCCGCTGCTGTCAATCAGGGCATGAATCAGGGGCAAGATAGCATCCCAATCCCCGGGGTTTCTCATGGAAAGCCCCCGGGCGGCCAGTTCTTCAGCCACCTGATTGTTGAGCGCAATCTCGTAGTCCGTGAGGTAGTCATAATATTTCTTCCAGATCGCCAGGGCGGGTTCTTCCTCCCAGTTAATTCCCGGACATACAAAATGCCGGCAAATAGACTCCCGCAACTGCATGGGCAGGTAGCAGCCCCCCTGGGTATTATGGAACTGACAGCGAAAACCTCCACCGCCGTCCGGCAACCGGTCCACGGTGACCGACGCATCCAGGATGGTCAGCCGGGGCCGGGATCGGATATAATCTAGGAGCTCCGGCTGTTCCCGGTGGATGAAATGGATGTCGGTGGGGTAAAATACCGGTGAATAAAAGCCGCAGCAGCCCTTGTTGTCCTGGCGCGGGCATTCTGCGCATAAATCGACTCCGATAAAGCTGCGGAGACCTTTCCGGTAAAAGACCAGGCTGATTTCCTTATCCATGTGAACGCTCCTGTATTCCCGGTTCCGGTTGGCTTTCCTGCCCTGAAATGGCCTGCAGGCCAAGGACCGGACGGGATTATGGCAAATATGGGCTGACTCTTATCATTATAGCTATTTTTTCAATATAGCCCAACCAGGTAATTTTGTAATGTCGCCCCCGGGAGCCGGATCCGGAATTTGAAGTGAAGATGCATATCAGTATATGATGATATTAGAATTTATTGCAGAAATGAGAGTAGCCGATGTCGGGAATAGGAGTATTGGGCGGCACTTTTGATCCCATCCACCTGGGGCACTTGGCGATGGCCGAGCGAGTCAGGTGCGAATTGGGTCTGGACAAGATTATCTTTGTCCCAGCCTTTGTTTCGCCCTACAAGATTAACCAGCAGACTGCCAGCCCCGAAGCCCGCCTGGAGATGGTGAGACTGGCCATTGGGGACAACCCCGCCTTCGAACTGAGCGTGACCGAACTGAGCAGGGGCGGCACCAGCTATACGGTGGATACTATGGAGATCCTGTCGCGGGAAAACCCAGGAAAAGAAATGTATTTCCTGATGGGAATGGACACGCTGATGGACCTGAAAGGCTGGAAGGGAGTGGACCGCCTGATCGAGCTGTGCCGGCTGGTTGTCGTCAGCCGTCCCGGCTACGAAGTATCCCGCGAACGGCTGGCCGGCCTGGGATTGCCGGGGCGATTGTGGGAGAGGACCATATTCCTGGAAGCGCCCGGATTGGAGATAGCATCCAGCGAGTTGCGGGGGAGATTCCAGCGGCAGGAGTCGGTGCGCTATCTCCTTCCCGCGCCGGTTGAGGATTACATAAGAACTCATGGCCTGTATATGGATCCCCTTGAGGAATCCCCAGGCCAGACGGGAGGCGGCTATGGAACTGATCAGGGCTGAACAGATCATCAAGGAACGGCTTCCTTTAAGAAGATTCGAGCATTCCCTGCGGGTAGCCGCCACCGCGGGCAAATTAGCAGTCCGCTGGGGAGTCGATGAGCGCCGGGCGTTTCTGGCCGGCATCCTCCATGATTATGCCCGGGACATGCCCGGGGAGGAGCTGCTCTCCCTGGCCCGGGACCATGGCCTGGTGGAAGACCCCGTCGAGGAGTTGGTTCCCGATTTGCTCCATGCGGCGGTAGGGGCGGTGCTGGTGGAAAGCGCAGTTGGCTTGGGCGACCAGGAAGTCCTGCAGGCGATCGGCAGCCACACCCTGGGGAGGATCGGCATGAGCCCCCTGGAAAAGATCATTTTCCTGGCGGATATGATTGAGCCGGGCCGGGATTTTCCGGGAATTGAAAAATTGCGCCGCGCAGCGGAGCAGGATCTGGACCGGGCGATGGTCTTGGGAATCGATGCCACCCTGGCCTACTGCCTCAAAAAAGGCAGCCCCATCCACTCCCGGACTGTACGGGTGCGAAATTATTTCCTGGCGTCTTTGCCAGCATAACCCGACCTGTGATAGAATTCATATGTATTCAGATATAGGGGGACTCACATGTCAATAACCGCATTGGAACTGGTAAACAAGATAGTCGAAGCAGCCGATAAAGGGCAGGCTTACGATGTTTTGGCTCTGGACCTTAGGGGTATTACCATACTGACCGATTATTTTGTTATCGCCAGCGGACGCAGCACCATCCAGGCCAAAAGCATTGCCGAACAAATTGAAGACGATTTGCTGGAAATCGGGGAAAAGCCTCAGCGCAGAGAAGGCTTCAATGAGGGGCGCTGGATTATCTTGGACTATCCGGGGGTCATGGTGCATATATTTCGGCAGGAAGAGCGGGAGCTCTACCAACTAGCCCGGCTCTGGGGAGATGCGCCCCAGGTCATCTTAACCCCGCCAAAAGTTGATCGCCGGCCAGAATGAACATCAGATAACGGTCAAATCGAAGCCCTCCAGCGATAGGAGGGCTTTTTTGACGGCCAGACCGCCGGTGGCGGAAAAACCTCCGGGACCGCCTGCGGCTACTACCCTATGGCAGGGAACCAGCAGGGGAAAAGGATTGCGGCCCAGCGCCTGACCCACCGCCCGGGCGCCCCGGGGGATGCCCGACATGCCAGCCAGCTCACCATAAGTGACCACGGTACCCCAAGGAATTTTTTGGGCCGCCCGATAGACCTGCTGCTGAAAAGAAGACAAAATTTGCCAGTCCAGCTCACAGGCCCAGTCGTCGATGGGACGGCCGGCG
>CAZDND010000168.1:0-520 GCA_964506825.1 uncultured Syntrophothermus sp. | reverse complement strand
CTTTGATATAACAGCAAGGTCCTATTTTGGCATCCTTGATGATTTGGGACATCTTGATGACACTGCCGTCCCCCAAGGTGCCGTAGTAACCCCTATGATGATCCACGGAATTTTGGGTGAGTTCCCTGAGCCGCTCCTGCAGGCCCCTGGCCAAGCCTGGATTTTCACGAAGTTCATTACCAGGCCGGGATAATCCTCCCGGTTGGGAACGGTGATTCCGGGCAGCCAGAAAGGCGGCATGAAGCCTCATGAGCTCCGCCGCCACCAGCTCCCGGTGGGGATGGGGCAGGACCAGGGAAACGATCCGTTCTTCCCGGGCCATGTATCCCACCCAGCCCAAAGGGGTTTCCAACAGAAGATATTCCATAATCATTTGACTACGATATTAACCAGTTTTTCAGGAACCACGATGATTCTAACCACTTGCTTATCGCCGATGGCGTCCCGGATCCGGTCCAGTGCCATTACCATTTGCTCCAACTCCGGTGCCGGGGTCCCCACAGGAACCATGATCCTTTCC
>CAZDND010000167.1:0-4053 GCA_964506825.1 uncultured Syntrophothermus sp. | reverse complement strand
CGCTGCCGCTGCGTTCGGTGAACCGTCATCAGGTACCAGAATTTTTTTGTACATGCCTAACCACCCCTTCAATATTAAGAATTGGATCGCTATGCGCCAATGGTGGGAATCACGGTTGGATCACAGCTCAAGGCCGCTTCGGTTCATTATTAATCAATCTACAAGCATTTGTACAAAGATTAGAAGGGTTTGGCACCAGTTTCATCGCAGCCTTTACAGGATGGGCAATCTTGTTCCTCACAGGGTTCAGCATGCACCAGTACATTGGCAGAGGGCAATAGGGCGCGGATTTTTTCTTCCACCGCATCACATATTGCATGGACCTCTGAGATGCTCATGGAGCGCTGGACCACCAGGTGCATATCCACGTAACGATCCGAGCCCGATTGCCGGGTGCGAAGATCATGATACCCAACCAGGCCTTGGATATCGGCATTTCTGATCGCCTGCATGATTTCCGCTTCCTCCTCATCTGATAAACTCGAATCCATCAAAGGTCTAAAAGCTTTCATGAAAATTTCGTAGGCGGCATGAATAATGAACAGACCCACACCAATCGCGATTATAGGGTCGATAATATTTATGCCGGTGATCCAAATGGCCGCCATACCCACCAAAACCCCAATAGAGGTATATACATCAGTACGAAGATGCATTCCGTCAGCCTCCAGGGCGACGGATTCCAACCTGTTACCCGCCTTCAGCAGTATTTGCGAGACAATAAGATTTACCACCGTGGCCACGGCCATGACTGCAACCCCCAGTCCGGCGTTTTCCACATCCCCTCCGCTAAGGATTCTCTTTATGGCTTGGTCTATGATCATAAATGCAGCCAACAAAATCAGCACGGCCTCAATTGATCCGGCAAGATTTTCGGCCTTGCCATGACCATATTCGTGCTGCTCATCAGCCGGTCGTCCAGATATCCGAACCGATGTAAAGGCAATCAGAGACGAAACCAGATCGATGCTGGAATGGATGGCTTCGGCTACTATCCCAACGGAACCGGTAAATATCCCGGCAACAAATTTCCCCGCTACCAGCGCGGTGTTCGAACCAATCGCCAAGGCTTCCACCCGCGCTTTGGGATTGGCCATGGTTTCTTGATATATTGATTGTATGCTCATCGTCGGTCTACCCCCACACATATATAAAAAGGAACCTTAATTATTCATTAAAGTCCCATGGTCTAACCACTGCTCAAAGCGAGCCTGGCCCCGCAGCCTGACAATTACAGTATAAGGCAAATGCCAGGGATTGTGTTAGAAGGAAACAGGAATAGCTTTTAATGTGTTGGGCAGCCTCTAATGCTTGTATAAGGGTTGTGAGGATCCCCTGATAGGGCACAAGGATCGGGTGGGGATCTCTGAGCGCAGAATTGAATATCCGATGTTTCGATGAGACGAAAACAACGTAGACCAAAAAGGCAAGGAGTCCTGCTGGTATGGGCAGATTATATGGGGACATGGCACCAGACGCTTATTAAGCGGGCCCGCCAGAATCCGGAAAGCCCGCTTTTGATTCCTTTCAGTGGAGCCTACAGACCCAGTTCCTTGGCAATTATGTTTAACATGACTTCAGAGGTACCTGCAAAAATGGGGAATACTCTGGAATCGGCAAAGAGATGTGAAATGGGATACTCCTCACAATACCCATAACCCCCGAACAACTGCAAGCACCGGTCGGCAGTTCTATGCGACATTTCACAAACCCAATATTTGGCCATGCTAACTTCTTTTACGACGTTCTTGCCTGCCATATGCTGTAATACCAGCTGATCGAGCAGACAGCGTGCCAGTTGTATATCGGTGGCGATTTTCGCCAACTCAAACTGGGTATTTTGGAACTTGCTTAGTGGCTTGCCAAAAACCTGTCTTTCCTTTACATATTCTATGGTCATTTTAAGAGAACTTTCTGCTCCCGACAGCGCACCCAATGACGTAACCAAACGTTCCTGCTGAAGCTTTTGCATAAGATAAGCAAACCCCATGCCCTCTTCGCCCAGAAGATTGTCGCGATGTAATCTGCAGTCATCGAAAAAAAGCTCAGCGGTGTCCTGAGCATGCAACCCAATTTTTTTAATTGCATTACCGCGTTCAAAGCCCGGCGTACCGCGTTCCACCACAAAAAGGCTCATGGAGCGAAATGGTGGATTGGCCTTGGGATCAGTTTTGGCAGCCACCACTACCAAATCTGCATTTATTCCGTTGGAGATAAACGTCTTGGAACCATTTAGAACATAATGATCACCGTCCTTGACGGCCCGCATTTTCATGGCCTGGAGGTCAGAACCGGCTCCAGGTTCAGTCATGGCAACAGCCAGAATTTTCTCACCTCTCACGCATTCCGGTAACCATCGGTGCCGTTGTTCTTCACTGCCATAGGTGTAGATGTAAGGCGCAACGACATCACTATGTAAAGAGGTGCATAGTCCACTAATACACCTGGCTCCCAGCTCCTCCGTTTGGATTAATGAGTAGAGAAAGTCACACCCCGATCCACCATACTCCTCTGGAACCCATGAACAAAGATATCCTTGATTACCAAACTTCTTGAACACCTCTCGGGGCACAAGGTGTTCATCTTCCCATTGGCGGTAATGGGGAACAACCTCCCGGTCCAGAAAATGCCCGAATGCTTCACGAAACATCTTGTGTTCCTCAGAGAAATCGATGGCTCTTTCCATTAAGAATCTCCTCCTTAAGTCATTTTGGTTTCGCCACGGACCATAGGGGAGGAATCCTGGCTCTCCTTATAATGCCAATTCCAATCTATACAATTATCTGAACTCAAGCTGCATACTGTTTGAAGGGATTGTTTCTGATGGCTGAATTAAACATGTAGGGATAATTACTGCTCAAGTACTTGAGGTAGTTTATCCATTCGATTATTAGCCTGGGGTACGCCCGAGTGATGTCGCGTTTTAAATGAGCCAGGTCTTGGGGAGAAAGGCAGACTAAGCTGCCGCGGCTGTTGAGCTCATCAGCAACATGATAGATCGGCCAAAGCATATCAGTAAAGGAATCGTGTTCATGTAAATTTGAGTTTTGCAGCAGATTTAGAAGATCTGGCATGTTTTGTGTAAGGACTTCCCGAAGTATTTCAAGGCTTTCCGGTGTGACATCTATATCATAATGGAATGATTCAAGCTCTTTTTTTAGAGCTCGGAATTTCCTTTTGTCTTTGAATATGTCAGATGTAAATAATCCATACAGCTGATCATTGTTTTTATTCTGATCAGCCAGAGCATTAAGCAGACTGGTACCAGTCACTGCAAAAAAAGAACTCACAACAACATGAAGCTTCTTGAGGGTAAGCTGCTTTTCTATGATATTAAGCAGTTTATTTAAGATCAGGGTGGCGATGATAGCCTGCACCGGCACAAAGGCCAGATCTTGAAAAAGATAGAAAAATGTGTCCTCCGGCTTGTGAAATAGAAGGTTTTGCACCAAGTATATTGCTGCCGATAATACCGATAGAATAATAACTATAATTGTATTGTTTTTTAAACTCATAGCTTTTAGTCCTCCAAATGTTGAGTTGTTTGACGCCGATGGGCAGTCTGCTGCTCAATTTGGATTTCCAGCGGCAGATTTACCCGATGCAGACATCGATTCCGTAGGGTTTTTGCCCTCAAGCAATCCCTCCTCGGGCGAATCCTCACGATTTCCTGTCATTCGCTCTGTACTAATTAAATTTATCATTTTATAGGTATGGGTGGATGGGAATTTTGAGGAGGAAGTCAAAAACATCGCATCCATTTATGAGATTCTATAATTCAATAGTGACTCTGGAAAGGACAACAGGATAAATATAGGTTGGTTACAGAACTCAAGAGCGTGTCCTGTTGCGCAGACAGGTGATTTTTCCTCAGAGATTCAAAGTAAAGCACCGAGCCTCTGATCCTACCGATGGTTTTAAAGGCATCAAGACAGTATCAGTTCCCACCGAATTACCACTATTAACAAAATCCAAAATACTATTTTCAAAAACAAAAATCCCCTCCGAACTCGGAGGGGATCACATTTCTTTTGGTGGACCATGAAGGAATCG
>CAZDND010000166.1:2639-4077 GCA_964506825.1 uncultured Syntrophothermus sp. | reverse complement strand
TCGAGTCGGATATAATCAAAGTTTTGCAAACACTGTTTTATACTGCACTTCCACCAGGCAAAACCTTCAGATTCCATGGTCGTCCAGGAATACAGGGGGTTCCCCCAATGCTGACCTGTTTGACTAAAGTAGTCCGGCGGTACTCCCGCAAAAGCAAGCGGTTGACCATCTGGGGTTAGTTTGAATAAATCACGGTTGGACCAGACATCACAGCTATCGGCAGAGGCATAGATCGGCAAATCCCCGATAATCCTTATTCCGCGGCTGTTGGCATACTTTCTGAGTACTTGCCACTGGTAATAGAAGGTGTACTGTACGAAACGATGATAATCAATGTCAAGGGCACATTCGGTTCTAGTTCGCTCCATAAACCTTGGATTCCTGGAAGCGGCTTCTGAATCCCATTCCTGCCAGGGAAGGTCCTGATTACGATCTTTAAGTACCATAAACAAACAGTAATCATCCAGCCAAGACTGGTTTTCTGATAAAAATTCATCGTAGGATTTTCGGGACAGATAATTGTTGAACTTATCCGTTTCGGTCTCGTACTTGTGTAAGCCGTCCAGCCAGACTTTGAACCTCTGAAAAGCAATGGCCAGCAATTGTTTTTTCATGTCAGCCACTATGGAGTAATCGACTTTTTCAGGATCATGCAAAACCGATGACAATCCAGACAAATGATCGCTGACTTCGCAACTCTTCAGCAGACCTTCATCGTGGAGTTTTTCTATGCTGATCAACAAACTATTGCCAGCAAAAACTGATGGGCTCTGATAGGGTGAGTTGCCGGCACCTGTCGGATTAAGGGGCATGATTTGCCACAACCTCTGGCCGCAACTCGCCATGAGATCAATGAAATCCTCAGCTGGTTGGCCAATATCACCGATTCCCCAGTCAGAAGGAAGTGATGTAATGTGGAGAAGAATACCGCTGGAACGATCTAATCCGGGCTGCAAAGGAAATTCCTTTAAGGCTCTGCGAAAATACAGTACCTTGCCCTCCAATGGGGTAAGAACAAGATTTGCATAAGAAGAGTCCTCGTCAATCGAAGATTCTATGGTTACTTTTTCACTGTTGATCAGGTCTAATCCAAGATCATAGTGATTATGCAGTGGCAGCAACACAACTGCTTGCTCCTGGATACTGGGGTTTATGCATATAACTAATTCTTCATCATTGCCCCGGACTCGAAACCCCAATATGTCGGAGTCCAGGTAAAAAGGAGAAAAGTATCCGTTGATGAACAGCTCGTACTCCTTCCGTAGGCGTATCATCCTTTTATGCCATTCCTGTAAATCCCGGTCCTCACTTCCCCATGGAAACGTTCCACGGTTAAACGGATCCGAATATCCTTCAAGTCCGGCCTCATCTCCATAATAGACACAAGGCACGCCGGGAAAAGTCATCTGCATAAGCACAAGAAGCTTGAATCGCCTCA
>CAZDND010000166.1:0-2629 GCA_964506825.1 uncultured Syntrophothermus sp. | reverse complement strand
ACGCAGTTAAGCCTTCCTCGGCTGGTGCATCCCCCAATATAGTCAGTATTCTCTTTCGGTCGTGGCTGCCCAAGAGATTCATTAGGGCCCGAAAGTTTTCTGACGGGTAATTTTCATACAAACTCATAATACGAAGGTAGGCTTCCTCCGCACTAATCCGTCCAGTCATGTAATTAATAAAGATTTCTCGGAGAGGATAGTTCATAACCGAATCCAATTCGTCTCCGCAAAAATACTCCCGCCTTACTCCGTAGCTTATTTTGTGAGAGGCGTCCTCCCAGACCTCTCCAATCAATATCGCTTGTTCCGATTGAGCCTTGACAGCCAGGCGAAGTTCCTTTATAAACTCATCCGGCAGCTCATCGGCAACATCAAGTCGCCAACCTCTTACCCCCTTTTGCATCCAGTAGCCGATCACACTATTATCTCCGCCTAAAATATATTGCTTAAAGGTCGGATCCATTTCGTTAACATTGGGCAGGCTATCAGTTCCCCACCAGCACTCATATTCCTCAGATTCACCGTTGAATCGGTACCATGAATAGTAAGGTGAATCTTTGGACTGGTATGCCCCAACCTCTGGATAATTTCCGTACTTATTAAAATAGATGCTGTCACAGCCAGTATGACTGAATACCCCATCTAATATGATTGATATACCATATGTTGCAGCTGCCTGCACAAACTCTTCGAATTCATCGTTGCTCCCATACATGGGATCGATTTTGAGGTAGTTTCCGGTATCGTATTTATGATTGCTGACGGCTTCAAAAATGGGATTAAAATAAATGACAGTAATGCCCAATTCTTCAAGGTATGCCAGTTTATTCTTCACTCCCTGGAGATTCCCGCCAAAGAATGTCCATCGTTCAACCCGTCCCCGTTCGTCCTTAATGTAAAAAGGAGTGTCTTCCCAATGTAAGTGCATGAGGCTCTTGGGTTTGCCGTTCAATGCTTCAGGACTGGACCCGGATTTATTAAAACGATCCACATAGATCTGATACATGATGCCATTTTTGAACCAGGGAGCTATGGAAGTGGGTTTGAAAACCGATATCTGATAATCGAACCCTTTATGTTCCCACAGGGTTCCCTCACCACCCAGCCCTTGTTTATTATTACCGTAAAAGCAACTAACATTCCCGATTATGATCTGGAATTGGTACCAGACCAGACCAACCGTTAAACACTCATACTCGATTCCAAAGTAATGTGTAATTTTTCCAGGGGAATCAACTTGCTGACTTGTTGATTCAGCCTGATCTTGTTTTTTTGGAGAATCGATGTGCATGGGCAGGTACTGTGTGGGGCCTTCATTTTCTCTGAAGCATAGTAAGCAACGCTCGACAGGCAAATCACTTGTGATCTTAATACGCAAATAAACCTTTTGACCTGAAGGGACAGCGCCAAAAGGTTCACGATAGTATTTCATGTGGGAATTATGGCAGGCATCAAATATGTTCATATCGTTCCCTTCCAGAAATTATCATCCATAAATCCAAGTTTTCCTAAGCCGAAGCAGGCATTACCCTTCCAGGACTGTTGCCTGGGGCGGATGACTGACTTGCCCATCGGTTATCCATGATCGTTCAAGATGACCAACATACTAGACTCCGGTGATATCCTTATAAAGATCCCGGTATCGCCGGGCAGACTTTTCCCAACTAAAGTCGGATTGCTGCGCATTGGTTACCAACCCCTGCCAGGCATTCTTATCATCCCAGAAAACCTTAACCGCCTGTTGGATGGTATACAGCAGTTCGTGGGCATTGTAATTGGCGAAACTGAATCCATTGCCCTCACCGGTATACTCGTTATATGGTTGGACGGTGTCCTTCAATCCTCCGGTTTCCCTAACGACCGGAATCACCCCATAACGCATAGCAATCATTTGGGAAAGTCCGCAAGGTTCAAATAGTGAGGGCATAAGCAGCATATCTGAACCCCCATAGATTTTACGGGCCAGAGAGTCGTCAAATTGGATTCTGACCCCTACCTTGTGTGGATATTCGTAGGCATAGCGTCGGAAAAGATTTTCGTATCCCTGCTCCCCCGTTCCCAATACTACCAATTGCAGTTCCATAATTAGAATCTCATCGAGGACATGAGCCAAGAGGTCGATTCCTTTTTGATCTACCAACCTGGACACTATTGCAATCAAAGGTACTTCGCCTCGAACAGGAAGGTCCATGATTTTCTGGAGACGTTTTTTGTTGGCGGTCTTGTTTGCCGACGGGATGTACCGCGTGACCAATAGAGGATCACTCTGCGGATCATATTTTTTGGTGTCTATTCCATTCAAAATCCCTGTAAGTTGGTGTTTTCTCTGAGCAAGAACGTCTTCCAGGCCTTCTCCATAAAACGAATGTTGGATTTCCTCGGCGTAGGTTGGGCTCACAGTTGTAAGAGCATCGGCCGAAAGAAGTCCTGCTTTAAGGAAATTTACATCCCCGAAGAATTCAAGCCTTTCCCAAGCCTTATCCCGCCCCCCCCATCCAAGCACATCTTCAAAGATTCTGGACGAGAACCTGCCTTGGTGTTTTAGATTGTGGATGGTCAGGACAGTTCGTATTTTGTAATAGAAAGGGTCTTGACTGTAATCCTCCTTGAGCATCAGCGGGATCAAGGC
>CAZDND010000165.1:3089-4099 GCA_964506825.1 uncultured Syntrophothermus sp. | reverse complement strand
ACGACCTTATGAAGGCGGGGGTAATTGTGCGATCGGGAGCCGCTTACGGCTTTCCCACCCACATACGCGTTACTATTGGCACGACCGGGGAAAACGAACGTTTCATCCGGGAACTTAAAAAAATCTTTGAGGAATAGATGAATCAGAATCTCATATGCAGTGGACACTACCTTGATCCTCAGATTGTAAATGTATTGAGCGGCGGAATTAAACTGACCTTTTCAGACAGGGAAAATTCTTTGGTAATCCTGTGTATCGGGACCGATGGGCACATCGGTGATTCGTTGGGACCCTTGGTGGGAACCATGCTGCTGGAAGCTGGCTGGCGCCGTCCGCTGTACGGGACCTTGGCCAGCCCCCTGCATGCCAGGAATCTTGCTATTGAGCTTCCCAGGATCAGGAGCCGGCACCCTGGATGCATGGAAATGGCCATAGATGCTTCCCTGGGAAAAACTAAAGAGATTGGTACTATTGAAATCAGAAACGGTGGGGTCTTGCCTGGAAGAGCCTTGGCGAAGCGGTTGCCAATGGTAGGTGAAGTGTCGGTCATAGGCCGGGTAGGGGCTCGTCCGGGTTTGCGGGGACAGGGAGCGGACAGCCGACTGGGGCTGATTTACCCTATGGCCAGGGCTATCGTACACTCATTACTGGAGTGGGAAGGGCCTCGCTAGAAACGGAAAATCATCCTTGAATGTTGAGTAAGGGTGGTTTTCTGAAGGATCCTGGCTCGCCGCGGAGCAGGGGTGCTGTCATGGAGCCCTTCTGATGCTCAGGAACATCAGAAGGATAGGTCACAGAAGGCTAAGGACGTTGGTGGGATGCAGTGATGCAATGGTGGGGATAGAAGAGTACACGACCCTGGATAAGGGGTGATAAAATGAGAAGAATTTTGGTTTTGGGGTTGTTGGTACTGCTGGCGGTGGGAGCGGCTTCCGGGCTTAACTCAGATCTCTCCAACCTGGATAAACCGGACCCACCGATTCTGTATGATGTCAAGGGCGGCCAGATGA
>CAZDND010000165.1:255-3079 GCA_964506825.1 uncultured Syntrophothermus sp. | reverse complement strand
TGGAAACGACTCTCAGAATTCCAGCCCATTGGAACTTTCGGACATATCTGACTATGTGGAAATGGCAGTTGTCGCCACCGAGGATCAGAAGTTCTACTCCCATCATGGATTCGATTTGTCAGCCATATTTAGGGCAATGTGGGTAAATATCCTGGCGGGAAGGGTCAAAGAAGGCGGCAGCACAATATCCCAGCAAACTGCCAAGACCTTGTATTTGACCCAAGACAGAACCCTGGTGAGAAAGGTCAAGGAAATAGCATATACTCTGGCTCTGGAAAAAAAGTATAGTAAGCAAGAGATTTTGGCCTTGTACCTCGACAACATATACTATGGCAATGGAGCTACCGGGATAGAGGCGGCGGCGGAGACCTATTTCGGGAAATCACCAGCGGATTTGAATTTGGCGGAGAGCGCCCTGCTGGTGACGATCCCGCGACGGCCCAGTTATTATGATCCCTACCGCTATCCGGATCATGCTAAACAACGGCAGAAGGTAGTTCTGACCCAGATGGTGGAGCAGGGAATGATAACTGATCAGGAAGCCCTGGATGCTGAAAGATCTCCGATAGTATATAAACCGAAATAGCAGTTGTTTTTGAATGCCCTCTATTGGTCTCAGGCGGATACGGATTATCAGCATGAGAAATAGAGGGCTTCCGCTGTTTTTATGGGCGGGTTCAGGGGGACCTAGGGAGCAGTTACATGAGCAATTATGTGAGAGGAGGGAGTACCCAAATCCCTTTGATCAGGAAACTGCCAAGGGGCTGGAGGGTGAGCTCTGGTAGCCGGGAAAACAGTATGGGTAACGGTATTGGTGACGATATGATAGTGTACTATCCGCCGGATTGAGTTATGATTACTATTGAGGGTGAATGGAAATTATGGAAGTTCAAGTTAGCATTTTTGGGCTAAGGGCACCTTTGGCCAGAGATCAGATTACGGGGGAGAAACCGTTGCACCGTCCAAAAACCCTCAACAGTAAACGAGTGCCAATAAAATGATTAATGAAGCTGAGGATTTCGGACGGGTTAACACCGGATTTTCAGCAGCTAACCTTAATGAATATAAGCGGATAAAGGAGTGAGAATTCTGCTCAACTCTGATCTTAAAGTACCTTTAGACAAACTTAAGAAATCTTGCGATGCGCAAATGTTTCCTTTTGAGAATACCTCGGAAATTGCTTCCCTTGAAGGGACTATTGGTCAAGAACGGGCCGAAAACGCCATGAAATTTGGGCTGGACGTGCCTTTTGATGGCTATAATCTTTTTTTGTGCGGCCAATCTGGAACGGGTAAGAACACTCTGGCCATAGACCATACCACCAAGAAGGCGGCTTCACGCCCGGTTCCAAATGATTGGTGCTACGTCAACAATTTTGCTGAACCCGATAAACCCATTGCCATAAGCCTTCCCGGGGGTCACGGTAAGAGATTTGTGCGTGAAATCCGCAGCCTGATTGATAACACCAAGGAAAACCTTGGTAAAGTATTTAGCAGTGTTGACTATGAACAGAAAAAAAGTCTGATTGTGGCTGAATTCTACGAAAAGACCAACCAGCTCTATTCCGAAGTTGAGGAAGTTGCCCGCAGCAAGGGTTTTGGGGTTACTCGCAACCAGGAAACGTTTACCACGGTGCCGCTGAATGAAAAGGATGGTCAACCATTGACCCCGGAACAGTATGCTGAATTGAGTGAGGCGGACAAAAACCGGATCATGGAGCAGGGCAGGATAATTCAGGAACATATAAATGAAGGTCTCCACAAGTATAAGCAGTTGGAGAAAACCATCAAGAATCGGATTTGGCTTTTAGAGACCGAAACTGCCCGGTCTACTATAGCTCCGTTGATGAGCCATATGTACCAGCGATATCGCCACAATCGCGGCATAGTCAGCTATTTGGAAGCAATTCACCAGGATATATTGGAAAACATCGGAGCCTTCTCAGATGCCGAGGATGAACAGAATCCCTTGTTGATGTTTCGCCAGATGGAAAAAAAGCATTTTCTAAGGCGTTACTCGGTGAATATGATTATCGACAACAGCGGACTATCAGCAGCGCCGGTGATTTATGAGAACAATCCTTCATTTAACCGTATGTTCGGTTTGGTTGAATACGAGGGTGAATTTGGAGTCCTGTCCACAGATTTTACCAAGATCAAGGGCGGAGTAATGCATCGAGCCAACGGCGGATACCTGGTCCTGGACTTTATGGATCTGGCCCAGAATTACCTGGTCTGGGAAACCCTCAAAAGGGTTATTAAGAGCCGGGAAATAGTAATTGAGAGCATCTACAAGTCACTGGGTATGAGCAGCGGGGAATCGCTGGAACCACAGCCAATTCCCTTAGACGTAAAAATAGTCCTGATGGGCGATCCCTATGTATATTATCTCTTACATAATTATGATCCGGATTTCGCGAAGTTGTTTAAGGTTAAAGTAGAGTTTGATTCTGAAGTCAGCAACAGCCTGGAGCAGAGGGCCAAGTATGCTTCTTTTGTAGCAGCCACCTGCCGACAGGAGAAATTACCTCATTTTACGGCTGAAGCGGTGGCCCGTTTGGTCGATTATGGAGCCTGGTTGGTAGAAGATCAGGCCCGGCTCTCAATCAGACTCAATCCGGTACGGGAGTTGATTTTGGAGGCGGCTACCTGGGCTGTCCAAAATGGTCATAAACTGGTCCTGGGGGAAGACGTGGACCAGGCCATATTTCAGAAGGTTTACCGATCTAGCATGATTGAAGACAAGATCATGGAGATGTTTGCAGAAGGGACCCTTTTGATCGAGGTGGAAGGAAGCCGGGTGGGAGAGATCAACGGACTGGCAG
>CAZDND010000165.1:0-244 GCA_964506825.1 uncultured Syntrophothermus sp. | reverse complement strand
AATATTGAACGGGAGATCCGCATGAGCGGAACGATTCATACCAAGGGTGTGCTTACCTTGGGAGGTTATCTTGGGGCAAAATATGCGCAGGATAAGCCGCTGACCTTGTCGGCTAGTCTGACCTTCGAGCAAACCTATGATGGAGTTGAAGGTGACAGCGCTTCCAGCGCCGAACTATATGCTTTAATATCCAGTTTGGCCAGGATACCCATTAAGCAGGGGATCGCCGTGACCGGTTCGGTAA
>CAZDND010000164.1:0-4104 GCA_964506825.1 uncultured Syntrophothermus sp. | reverse complement strand
GCTGAATTGGTACCTTTCCCTTTCTGCATAATCCCAAATGCTTATGCATTTTCTGACGATCATATATGAATAATCACGAATAATCAGGCATATCTGCAAAATCGCGGCTATCTCACTCCGTCCATAGACCCTTCTAATCTCTTGTCGGTATAATGGAATTACGGCGATGGTAGGGTTGCTTTACCAGGTGACACCCGGCGAAATCCAGGTCACCGTGACTCATGAAATACCACCCGATGCTGAATAATGATTTGAAAGTAAGGTGTGCTTATGTTGCCGGATAAAGTGCGGGAGGTACTCAAGTCGACCCGGAGGTGCTGTTTGGGCACCATCAATGGCCAGGAACCCTATTTGTCTTTGATGGTTTTTACCTTTGTTGAAGATGAGGAATTACTGGTGATGAGCAGTCGGGGTGAAAGTAATAAGGTCAGAAATCTCCAGCAAAATCCTCGTGCCGCGGTGTTGATCCATGAGGACGAACAGCTGGCTGACCCGGTCAGCATAACCTTGATCGGCACAGTCCGACTTGAAGCAGGGGCATCGGCAGAAAAATACCTTGCCCTGCATCAGCAGGCCCATCCCGGGAGTGCTCCGTTCACTGGCGGTGAAGGAATGGCCGTGCTGACTTTTGTCCCCCAGCGGGCAGTCCTGGCAGACCGGAGGGATCAAGTCACTTATTGGGAACGCTAAGCCAGAGTCAAACAAGAGAACCGTCCCCTTGTTTGAGTGCTTGGTAAATCGCTAAATTACACCCTCTGTAGTTCATATATCAATAGCTGACGCCATTGTCTGATTTCAAAGGTTATCTATCAAGTTCCAGTACCTTTTTTCTATAGTAGCTGCTGTACAATACTGCTGCTGGATTATGCCCCAAAACACGGTCTTTCGTAATCAAAGTGGTAACTGGTGCTGCTGAATACTTCGTAAACAGCATATCGTGTCCTACACACAAACCACAAATTATATTCATGTCCGTTTGATATTTATTAAGGAAGCGCGCTTGCCCGATGGGATTGCACATCACTTCATTTTCGGCTGTTATTTGCTGTAATCCAAATTTGCTCTTCAGCACCCCACCATTTTTACAGCTAATTACGTAAACCTCGAAATATTTTTTTAAGTAGGCAGCTATCGTCCTTGCCTCGTCGATCAATCCGATACAATTAGCTATCCCCAGTCTGTTATATCCCATTTCCTCGGCGAATAATCTGATTTCTTCCAGCCGCGTAACCGTCCCATAGTATCTTCCTTCGATGGCTGCCGAACCCAATATTATCCCAAGGTTATCGTCATTTTTGTACTCACCAACAACTTCTGCATTAGTATCTGGATAACAGTCCTTGCCTTTGCGGCAACGCTGACTAAAACAGTTGGAACAGTCTTTGAAATGCGGTTCGCCCGTTTCATCCAACTTGATATTTCCCGGATTGTCCGACATATACATGGCACCTACTTTCAAATAGATTGCTAAATCCAAAATGATACACGATTCTTGGTTGCTTTTTTACCTATATTATCTTGGTACCATTGTAGCCTTACGGTTATTTTAACTGCGTAAACAGCCTTCTGGCTTAGTCTCCCATTTCGTCTATGCGGTCATACGCCATAGATTACTATGTGATTTCTGCTGCTCAATGAAGTGCTCTCCTCCCCTGACTTGCTCATATTCTTCGATTGTTCTCATTATTACCGGAGGAAGCAATTCTCTATGATGAGCAATTTTTTGATGGTGTCTCTCAATCTGCAAATATCTATTCTTTCTCCACCATCTCATTGCTCCTGTTCACTCTGCCATAAGTATGATGTCATTTTGCCTGACGTTATATTTTTCTATGAAAAGATTGCATTTACACAAGAAAATATAGTGCAGATTCTCCGTCCGCATCCATGCAATGATTCAAAATTACCCTGACCCTTGGCGATAATTATATCGGCTTCAATAAAAGTATCCTGGAAGGCTGGCGAACAATGTTCGATTACAGTTCCAGGAATATCGGTTCCGTTGTTAATAATCTCAGCGTATCTCACCCTTATCAAAAGAAGCGTATCCCGTGTGAGTGTTTTGCCTTCTACTATCCCAATCTTTGCTGCCGGGGCTCTCAACTCTTCCTCCAGCAGATGATATCTTCTATTGCCCCCTGCCAAACCTATGCCGGCGACGTGCTACAACGCCACAAGCCTCTCCCAAACCGTCACATAGTTTGTAATCTCCGCCCTCAATCATGAGCACCTTTCTGTTCACCAGAGTTTGGGCAACCTTCTTTCGTGCTTCATTGTAAATACCCTGAACCGTTGTCCGGGCAATGTCCATTTGGCGGGCACACTCTTCCTGAGTATATCCTTCCAAATCAATGAGTCTTATCGTCTCATACTCATCGACTTTCATAATAACAATATTTTCCGTGTTGGCCGGAGAATCGAGCGGTCCAAAAAGATTGCTTTCAGGTAAGCAACAGACCCTTCTCCATTTTCTTGGTCTAGACATATTTTTTACCTCATCTAACAGCAAAAGCAGCAGGGGATTTTTCCTGCCGCTTTTTGCTTGCGGTTATAAACCTTCTATTTGTATCTCAATAGCATCAAGTGCAGCTTTCAACTGTTCCTTTTGCGCTTGCAGAACTTCTTTGGGGGCTGGTTGATTATAGTTATAATTAAGGTTTGTTCTTGGTCCTAAACCCCTTCCGAAACCTTGGCCAAAACCACGTCCACAGCCTCTTCTAAAACCGCCGCCATAAACAGGTGCATTAACCCCGGCGCATGCGCCAAGCCCTCTTCCGGTCATTGATCCCATGCCCATTGGTCCAGTTCCATCTCTTCTCGGCATATTATTCACCTCTTTTCAGTTTATGACATATGTCATTTACTGTCTTAATTATAGGCTATTTCCGACATATGTCAATAACTATTTTAGTTTATATCCTTAACGCAGATAACCTCTGCCTAACAGAAAAACCGCCCATCAAGGCACATCCATCCCACAAGTCAGCAGGAGGACATAGGCAATTGGACGCAAGAAAAATGGCAGGTTTCCGGCGGGAAATATAGTCCACGTCGGAAAATCATTGGAAATCGAAAAAAATCCGAAGAGGTTTGTGCCTCAAAAAACTCTTTAGCAGAATTGGCAAAAAACAGCCCAATAAGGGTAGAGGTAACAGCACCAAGCACTCCCCCAAGCAACAAAATTCCCCGGGTTACACCTAATAAACCAATTCGGTTCGGGAGATGCTTCGATTGGCTGTCCTTCAATTAAAACCAGCCAGCAGACCTATATTATAGACTAAAAATGAAATGACCCAGGCAATGATAATCGTCACCATTGGTTGCAAAACGGTATATTTCCAGCTACCACTTTCTTGTCTGATGATTGCAATGGTCGCCAGACAAGGAATGTATAGCAACACAAAAAACATAAAGCTTAGCGCTCCCAATGGCGTTATATACATTGAAATAGCTGAAGTCAAACCACCCTGTCCAACTCCGTAAAGTGTCCCAAGTGTTCCGATAATTATTTCTTTGCCTGCTACTCCAAAAATTAATGCCACAGAAAAAGTCCAATGTCCAAACCCCAATGGCATAAATAGCGGACTGATTAATTCACCAAGATGTCCAAGCAGACTCTCAGTTGAACCATAGGCAACCCCTGCAGGCAAGCTTGCTAATATCCATACAACTAGTACCGATGCAAAGATTATTGTACCCGCATTTCTTATAAACTCCATGGTATGATACCAAGCGTGTTTTAGAACATTTCTTACTGACGGTTTCCGGTAGGGAGGCAGTTCAATGATTAATGAATTTAGCGTTTGGCTTTTCAACAGTTTGCTCAGGATAAAACTTGCGATAAAAGCAATAAAAATACCCGTTAGATAAAGCAGCGTGACTATATAACCTGCATGTTGCGGGAAAAATACTCCGGCAAATAATAGATAAACGGGTAGACGAGCACCACAAGATATGAATGAGTTGGTTAAAATAGCAATCATGCGTTCCCGCTGATCTTTAATTGTCCTGGTTGCCATAATTGCCGGTACATTGCAACCAAAGCCTAAAATCATTGGTATAAAAGTGCGTCCTGTAATACCCAGTTTTTCAAAGGATGATTTG
>CAZDND010000163.1:0-4105 GCA_964506825.1 uncultured Syntrophothermus sp. | reverse complement strand
TTAATTTATCCTACCGTCCCTGATTGGTAAACTTAAGAGGGTCCATGCCAGTTCTTTTGCCTTGTTGGAAACAAGGCAAAAGAACCGTCCCCATGCCTCGAAAGAACCGCCCCCATGCCTCGCTAAGGTATGATATATTCAATATGAGGTGAGTTCCATGCAGATGAGCAGCAGATTTCCGGTGGCAGTGCAGATCCTGATAATGATCGCCTGGACGCCGGAAGAGTACAAATTGACCAGCGAGGTCATAGCCCAGAGTGTCAGGACCAACCCCGTGATGATCCGCAGGATTATGGGATACTTAAAAAAGAGCGGGCTGGTTTCAGTATCACCAGGCAAGAGGGGTATCAAATTAGCCCGGAATCCAAATGAGATCACCTTACTGGATGTATACCAGGCGGTCGAGATAAATGGGAATGATTCGCTGTTTGGACTGCATCCGAATCCTAATCCACGGTGCCCCATAGGCTCTCGTATCAATGATGTGCTGGCTGCGCCTTTGGATGCTGCCCAGAAGGCGCTGGAAGACTCGCTGGCAGGGGTCACCATCGATGACCTCCGAGCAGAGTTTCCGCCCTTCAGCATCCCGGATGGATATATGACAAAGGCAGGAATTGAATGATGGTTCAGAGCAGGCAGCAGTGTCTGCTCTGAGTTTTTTCGAGGCAGATTTCGCAGGAATGGCTGGATTTTGAGAGCGGATTATTTCTTGACAGCACCAAGCCATTTTGATAATCTGCAACCAAAGCTGTTACAGATTATCGGTTAAGCCAACCAATAAATGAGATATCCGGCCAGCAGCCGGAGGAGGAGGACATCATGGGAGATTGGAAGAAGACCGGCTGTGTCTTGTGCGGTCAGAACTGCGGACTGGAGATGATGATCGAGGATAATCGCATCGTAAAGGTGCGCGGTGACAAAGAAAATCCCCGCAGCCATGGTTATGTTTGCCGCAAGGGATTGAGCATAGCCTCCCACGTTCATAACGCCGACCGTCTGCAGTATCCTTTGAAGAAGATTAACGGACGCCATGAAAGGATCAGCTGGGAACAAGCCATTCAGGAGATCGCCTCCAAAATCAAGGACATCCGTGAACAGCACGGACCGAAAGCCTTCGCCTATATGGGGGGAGGAGCCTTGGGAGGGCAGATGGAGGTAGGAATCGGGCTGCGGCTGCTGGGAATGCTGGGATCACGCTATTTTTATTCCTCTCTGGCTCAGGAATTTTCAAATTCTTTTTGGGTTGAGGGAAGGGTAGCTGGCAAACAAGGGATTATCAGTATGGCTGATGCCCACAATGCGGACACCGTAGTGGCCTGGGGATGGAATGGGTGGATGAGCCACCAGGAGCCCCGGACTCGTGAACTTATTAACGACTTGAAAAAGGATCCCAACCGCCGGCTGATCGCCATCGATCCCCGCCGGTCGGAAACCGCCGAAAGGGCGGAGATTCATTTGGCCCTTCGGCCGGGCTCGGATTCGATGCTTATGAAGGCCATGATCAGTATCATCCTGGACAAGGGATGGCAAGATAATGATTTTATTGCAACCCATGTAAATGGCTGGGATATTGTCAGACCTTTATTTGAAGGCTTCGATGCCAAACGGGCGGTGGAGGAGGTCTGTGAGTTGGATTATGATCTGGTGGTCGAGGCGACTCGCCTGATTGCCCTCACCAAATCCTGCATCCACCAGGATCTGGGTATATATATGAACCGAAATTCAACCATCAATAATTATATGCTGCATATAATCCGTGCCATCTGCGGCCGTTCCTGTGTGGAGGGCGGGCAGATCTATCCGGCTGTCCTCTATCCCATGGGATCCCATAGCGATGAAAGGGATCCCAAGACCTGGCGTTCGGTCAAACACAATATGTTTCCGGTCTGCGGGGTCTTTCCCCCGGCAGTATTTCCTGATGAGGTGCTCAATGATCATCCCGACAGGATCAGGGCCCTGATAGTCAGCGCCTGCAACCCCCTGAGGGCATATCCGGACACGCTGGCATACGAGCGGGCTTTCGAGAATCTGGAATTGTCAGTCAGTTTGGAGATCGTATATTCAGAGACATCCCGGTTGTGCGATTATGTATTGCCCTGCCTAAGCTATATGGAGATGAATGACACGGTAAGCTTCAATTACTCCTATCCCGAACTGTATTTTCAGATGCGTCAACCGGTCCTAGAGCCCCTCAGCGCTGAGTCCAGGGAGAATGCGGCCATCATCCTGGAGATCATAAAGGCGCTGGGATTCTTGCCGGAGCTTCCAGATTACCTTTATGAAGCCGCTAAACAAGGTATTACTTATTATCTGGGGGTTTTGGTCAAATACGTCGAAGCCAATCCCAACCATGCCAAGTTGATGCCAGTGATCATGGCAGAGACCCTGGGGAAAGCCTTGGGCTCGGTCCACCAGGCGCTGATTGTGGGTTTGCTGGTCAGCAGCACCAAGGAGTTCAAACAGGGTGCTGTAGCAATGGGATATCCTGCCGACATTACGATGGTGGAAGCCATATTTAGGGACATACTGGCGCATCCCGGCGGCATGATCTTGGCCAAATTCCAGGGAGACAATTTTAATTCGTTGCGTACTCCGGATAAAAAGGTTAACTTGGTAATCGAAGAACTGCGAGAGCCCTTGATGGCAGCTACCATCGACAGCGAACTGGAAAAATTGCAGATGCCCAAGGAATTCCCGATGATCCTGCATTCGGGACTCCATCATGAGACCACCATAAACACCAGTATGCGCAATCCGGAATGGAACAAGTCCCGTCGTTGGGCTACCATGCTGGTCAACCAGGCAGATGCAGACCGGCTGGGACTGGTGGATGGAGAGCAGGCGCGGGTCACCACCAAGGCTTCCGCTGTGGAGGTTGAGGTAGAAATCAGTCCACTGGCGGCGGAGGGATGTGTATACATCCGCCATGGACAAGGACTCATCTACGATGGGGTTAAAAGGGGAGTCAATGTCAATGAGCTGGTAGACAGCACAGACCGGGATGAAATGGGTACGCCCATGCACCGCCGCATCCCCTGCAGGGTGGAAAAGATTTAGAAAACGGGGCCAATCATCTGTAGTGAACTGACCGGCCAAGGTTTTGGACGGTCAGTTTTTTACAAGCGTTGTTGGCGTATGGCTGATGCGCGAGGGGATATCGATACCCCGGGACAGGGTGAAAGATAGGATACGGGCATGACTGCCTTATGGATATTGAGAAATGGCATTGTGGTTATGAGGCCATTCCAAATAAGCATCCTTTTATAGGACCGATGATGAGAGGACGGACTTAGCATGCAAAGCCTTAAAATAGATGATGCTGTGGGTACAGTTCTGTGCCACGACGTTACCAGAATTGTGCCCGGGGAATTCAAGGGCCCGGCCTTCTCCAAAGGGCATGTCATTACCGCCGAGGACATCCCCGTGTTACGCAAATTAGGCAAAGAACACGTTTATGTATGGACATTGGATGCCGGGCTGGTGCATGAAAATGAAGCTGCCCTGCGCATCGCAAGGTCTTTTATGGGACAGGGCCTGGAATTGAGCGAACCTCGGGAGGGCAAAGTAAACCTGATGGCCAGCGTCGACGGGATGTGTAAGATCGACCCGGATATGTTATTGCAGATCAATGGGATTGAAGAGGTTACCGTAGCTGCCAGAAGCAACCGCCGCCCGGTAAAGGCAGGCGAGATGGTGGCCGGAGTAAGGGTCACACCGCTGGTGTTTGCGGAAGAAAAATTGGAGCGGATCGAAGCTATCGCCAGGGAATCTGGGGGGATCCAGGTCAGACCGTTTGCTTCTCTACGTACGGGGATGGTTATCACAGGAAACGAGGTCTATTCGGGGTTGATCGAGGATCGCTTCGGTCCCATCCTGACCAGTAAGATGGCTGCCTACGGATGCAGCATCATCGCTCAGGCGGTGGTACCGGACAATACCGGGTTGATTGCTCAGGCAGTCCGGGAGCACATACGGGCGGGGGCAGAAATGGTCCTGGTCACCGGCGGCATGTCGGTGGATCCGGATGATGTTACCCCCCTGGCATTGCGGGAGGCTGGCGCTGAGGTGGTCAGTTACGGGGCCCCGGTACTCCCTGGATCCATGC
>CAZDND010000162.1:3206-4138 GCA_964506825.1 uncultured Syntrophothermus sp. | reverse complement strand
ATCAACCTTAATGGAGGTAAAAGCGATAAACGGTGAAGAGGCATGGGGACGGTTCTTATGCCTTACAGCCTACCCCTAGAATCAGCTGGTCCTGTTTTCAAAAATCTCGATCAGCACCTGATCCGGTCCTTCCAGCATGACATACTTCAGTTCTCCGAAATCCCTGACCGGGTTCCGAAAATGAAATCCCTTGGCCTCCATATGGCTGACCACTCCATGAATGTCCTCTGTATGAATGCCGAGGTGATGCACCGCGCAGGGCCCGGTTCCGCGGGGCGGCTGATCATAAAAGTTGATCCGGCCCTTGCCAATCTGGATCATCACATTGCGCGCGCCAGCCGCGGTCTCATCGAAAATGACTTTGGCGCCAAACATCTCCCGGTAGAACTGGAGACTCGCCTCGAGGTCGGATGCGAAAAGATGAACATGATGCAGATTACAATCCATACTTGCTTCTCCTTGCTGCGGGTTATTCGCTTTAGCCCGGTTTTGGGTTACCCTCATCCAAATTATCCAAAAGAGAATGTACACCCTCCAACGCAGCAGAGATCCGAACGTTCGGGGTCATTTCAGTGGCCAAGACAGAGGCTGCCTTTTCCAGATCCATTCCACCAACTGGATAACATGATTTTTTGAGGCGGTTTCTGGCTGTAGTTCTGTGATGTTATCATTGTATATCTTGAGGATAAAAAATTGAACCTGGCATGCTTCTAAAATATCACTTGACTTGGGGTTGACTCCGGGAAGTAGACTAAGCGTAGGCACATAACATATAAACAATAGCTGGACGGCCAAAATCACTTTGAAAAAAACGGAGGGAAGAACGAATAATGAAATCACGAGTTTACTTTACCGGTGACATTTCCCCCCAGGGATTGCTCAAAATCTATGAATCGCTGGGAGCTGCGCTTCCGGGCAAGATTGCAGTAAAA
>CAZDND010000162.1:0-3196 GCA_964506825.1 uncultured Syntrophothermus sp. | reverse complement strand
CTACCGGTGAGCCGGGAGGGCGCAATTTTCTGCAGCCAGAGATGATCAGACCACTGGCAGATCATCTGGCCGGAACTATCGTCGAGTGCAATACAGCTTATGAAGGCCAGCGATGTTCAACGGCAGACCACTGGCAGTCGATCAAAGATCACGGATTTCTGGACATCGCCCCGTGCGACATCATGGACGAATTCGAGGAATTTGCCATTCCTGTTAAAGGGGGCATTCATCTGCAAGAGAACCTGGTGGGCGCACACCTTAAAAACTACGGATCCATGGTGATGCTTTCACACTTTAAGGGACATCTGATGGGCGGCTTCGGCGGCGCGCTGAAGAATATGTCCATCGGTGTCGCATCCTCAAAGGGTAAAGCATATATCCATGGAGCAGGTGATCCATCCAAGATATGGACCGCTGATCACAGCTCCTTCCTGGAAGCTATGGCGGAAGCCGCCCAGTCGGTGATGGACTTTATGGGCCGGGAAAACATCGTCTACATCAATGTAGCCAACAAGCTTTCTATAGACTGTGACTGCGATTCCAATCCTCACGATCCGGAAATGGCCGACATCGGCATTTTTGCCTCCATGGACCCGGTTGCTTTGGATCAGGCGTGTGTCGATGCCGTATACGCATCCCCGGATCCCGGCAAAAAAGCGCTGATCAAACGCATGGAGTCCCGCAACGGCATCCATACGGTGAAAAAGGCAGCCTCATTGGGTCTCGGTTCGAGGGAGTATGAAATCGTCAGTATCGACTAGAGCTAGCTTGTGTCACATCTTGAGCTGCCATAGGAGTGTTCCCATGATTCTGGAGCATCCGGTCGGGGGGCGAAGGGAGAATCCTTTGCTGATGGTGTTATAATGATTGGAGAACAATAAAAACCCTCCGGACAACTAAATCCGGAGGGTATTATCAGCTCCAACACAGGTTCCCGGATTGGGAGCCTGTAATTAGGATTTTGTAACCGGGCAACTCCTGTACGCCCGACTACTTATCACAAGAACCATTTTGCAAGTCAAACAACACCAGGTACGTTCCCCTTGCCAGGTTCATAATGAGCGATTCATCGAAATCCGCAAACAGTTTCGCCGCCACAATGGCTTTTGCAACACTAGCATCCTCTTTCCGAACATTGTTAGTCTAACATAGCTATTGAGTTATGTAAACTAAAATTTTATACTCATGGTATCAGAAATCTTTTTTGGATTATAAGGCACTGGCTGGACGGATGAAGGGAAAGGGAAACCGAGGTGGGTAAATGTCGGTCGTCTGGAATCCGTGGCATGGCTGTCATAAGCTGAGCCCGGGCTGCGCCCACTGCTATGTTTATCGCATGGATGACCGGCATGGCCGGGACAGTTCCATCGTGGCCAAGACGCTGAATTTTAACCTGCCCCTGCGGAGAAACCGCGCCCGGGAATATAAGATACCCGCGGGGGAAATGGTCTATACTTGCTTCACCTCGGATTTTTTGGTGGAGGATGCCGACGAGTGGAGGGCCGACGCCTGGCAGATGATAAAGACCCGATCGGACCTGCATTTCTTTTTCATCACGAAGCGCATCGACCGTCTCCAGGCGTGCCTGCCGGGGGACTGGGGCAAAGGCTATGAAAATGTGACCATTTACTGTACCGTGGAAAACCAGGACCGGGCTGACTACCGGCTGCCGATTCTGGCCAGGGCGCCTATCCGGTACAAGGGCATCGCCTGCGAACCGCTGCTGGAGCGGCTGAACCTTTCCCCATACCTGGGGGCCTGGGTCGGGGAAGTGGTGGTGGGTGGGGAGTCGGGCAGCGAGGCGCGCATCTGCGACTATGATTGGGTCCTGGACATCCGCCGCCAGTGCGTGGAACATGGCATCCCCTTTCATTTCAAACAGACCGGGGCCCGCTTTCGCAAGGGCGGTAAGATATACAATGTCCAGCGCCGGCTACAGCATGCCCAGGCCCGCAAAGCCGGTATCGATTTCCAATAGCCGCCATGTCAAACAAGGGGACGGTTCTCTTGTTTGATGCGGGGAGCGGCAAACAAGAGAACCGTCCCCTTGTTTGGGGAAGAATATGGGATTGGGGGAAGAGCGATGGCCGATTATCGGGTGACCGGAGGCAGTTTTTTTGGGGTTGACCAATGCCGGATCTTCTATCAGAGTTGGAAGGCACATAGCCCCCGGGGGGTGGTCGCGATAGCTCATGGATTGGGAGAGCACAGCGGCCGATACAGCAATCTGGTGGATAGTATGGCGGGCGACAGGGTTTCTATCTATTCCATGGACCACCGGGGTCATGGCCGTTCGGAGGGGCAGCGGGGGCACGTAAACCGATTCAGCGAGTATGTCGAGGACCTGAACACCATGATCCAGTTGATCCGCACGGAAAACCCGGAAGCCCCGCTAATCGTCTTCGGGCACAGCATGGGCGGGGTCATAGCTTATCAATATACCCTCAATTATCCCCGGGAGGTCAATGGACTGATACTATCCTCCGCGGGATTGATGCCGTCTCTGGATCAATCCCCTGTGAAACTGGGGCTGGTCAGGATTTTATCCAGGCTGGTTCCGTCCACCTCGGTAGCCACTGGATTGGACAGCAAACACCTGTCTCATGACCAGACGGTAGTGAGCGATTATATCAACGATCCTTTGGTCCATGACAAGGTTTCCTGCCGGTGGTTCATGGAATTCGTCCAGGCAGGTAAAGAGAGTCTCAGCCGGGCTGAGGAGCTGAAGCTGCCGCTGCTGATCATCCACGGATCTGATGACCAGATCGTGAATGTCCAGGGCAGCCGGGAGGTTATGGCCAAGGCTTCTTCCCAGGATAAAGGGATCCACATCTATGAAGGGTTATATCATGAAACCCTCAATGAAGTGTCCCCGGACAAGGATATGGTGTTGGATAACCTGCGGGGTTGGATCCTCGGCCACCTGTAGGCGGAGATCCCACCTGCATAACAATACCGGGCCGATCTGCCCGCAGCTGATTTTTGAGTGAGCCCATGTTACCCTCTGGCCAGCTGCCAGGCTCCTGGGGAATCAATGACCGTAAAAGACAAACCCCTGCCGGATAAATCACCCCCGGCAGGGGTTTTTTCGCGATATTATACTAACCGGCCATCGGAGATCGCTGATCCCAACCACCAGTTTTTGCAGCGCACCGGACTCAGGGCTGGTAGTGGAGAGCGCAGGACACAGCCTGTT
>CAZDND010000161.1:0-4223 GCA_964506825.1 uncultured Syntrophothermus sp. | reverse complement strand
AAGGCCCCAATGGCTAAGAAAGGAGGGATGTGCATGTCCGTCGTAAAAGTAATCGAGATTTTGGCGGAATCAACCACCAGTTGGGAGGCAGCGGCACAGCAAGCTGTTACTGAGGCAGCTAAGACCGTAAAAAACATCAACCAGGTATACATCCAGGAACAACAGGCAGTCGTCGAAAACGACAAGATTACCAAATACCGGGTTAACACTAAAATATCCTTCATTGTCGATTAGGGATCCTGGCTAACTGAAGAATAGAAGCTGGTCAAAATTGACTGGTTTATATTGAGTGCCACAAATAAGCGCTTCCCGAGGTTTCCGATCGCCCTGGGAGGCGCGTTTGTGTCAGCCGCAATCAGTATCTGGTTGTATAAACCTGGTATCACGGAAATGGATGGATTCCAAGCGAGACATCTAAAAAAGGGGGGATGGGAAATGTCTAAAATCAATAAAGCATTCTTGGCGGTTCTGCTATTGCTGGTAGGCACGGTCATGGTTCAGGTTCCGAAAACAGCGGCGGCCGATAGCCAGGAGAGCACCGAACTGTTTCTTAATCTAGACTATCAAAAATCGGCTAACATACGAGTAGTTATCGATGGGAAACAGATTATGTTCGATGTGGACCCGCTGATATCAAAAGGCAGAACCCTGGTACCCATGAGAACCATATTTGAGGAATTGGGACTTACTGTTGTGTGGGATGAAACCGCCACCACGGCACAGGGAACAAGCACCGATATTTCAGTCTTGTTCACGATAGGCAGAACAACAGCATGGGTTAACAACGTTGAGATGCTCCTTGATGTGCCGGCAAGCATAATTGGTGGCAGGACGATGATACCACTAAGGTTTTTATCCGAGAACATGGGCTATAATGTTGTATGGATCGGAGAATCCAATCTTATATTGATAGGCAAAAATGACATCGTTGAATGGCGCTATGAAGACTATGAAAAAATATCTCCTTACAAGGAATATGAGGCAGAATACCGAAATGGCATACGGACCGGTGAAACTAGGTTTACTGGTAAATTCCACGAAGTGAAGATCGTCAATCTGTACAGCAGGGATGGCAGGTTGGTGCCAAATGTACCTGAATTCAACTTTCCTCTATACGGTTCAGGTTGGCTGCAGCAATCTCCCTTTGCCGGCCGGACTTTTTGGGTAGATATTGATAGTGTAATCAGTGATGGGAATCCCCGATTTTATAATCCCTTTGATTACACGGTTATGGATCCAGATATATTGAGGAATAGTGCCCCCAATGGCAACTATCTTAAGATTTACGTGGATCAGCATTATTTCGACCTGGATTCCTGGAAACATATGGCAGCCGTGAATCCTTATCTAAGTTCAATTCAGGACAATACATCGCTGGATGGCAAGGAAATCAGAAATTACGATACCATTTTCAAGGTTAAAATCAATGATAAATTTGATGGATTGATTCTATTAGGAGATATGATTCGTCCATTGCTGGAACCATCCGAACCAAAAACCTATACAGTCCTGGAAAAAGACCCGCAACAGATGTTTGTATGGTCTGAGGTAATCTGGAACAAATTAAAAGGCGAAAAGCCTTGGGTGGGCATGACCAAGGATATGTTCCTGGTCCAGATTCAAAGCAATCCTGACCAGAGTGAGAGTATGACTACCAAATTCTCTGAGCTCGACCTTTGGGTCTATGAAAACGAATATTCGGAATCCGTATACTACTTTGATGATGGGGTTCTGACCGCAATGTGGTAATCCTCCAGCCAGTTTGTGATGATGGTTAAAAATTGTTACCGTCATGGGAATCAACTGCAGGACCATCAAGCATTGTGGAGCCGCCATGGCTACTCCTGAAACCCTGTCAATCCAGTTGATATCTGCAAGCCCCCCACCTGGGGGGCTGATCATCTCAAGGGATAGACAGCAGATTGATAGCGCGCAGGATTTAGCTCTGTTGCAGGGAATTCATATGCATAAGCTACTCTGTAAATTTCTGAATATCTTAGAAAAATAAATTGATCCGTAGGTAAGGCTGGTGAGGCGGGCACCAAAGAACCATTCTTTGATCTATGCGGTCAGTATTACCCTATCTTTAATCAAAAAACCATCTCCTGAGGATACTGGCAAATTGGGATCTATTTGAGTAATTGCGACAAGGATTCCTGCGGCATCAAGGTTAAGAGCTATAAATGGAATTTAAGTGGGGTACCCTCGGAAACCAAAATTAAATAAATTCCTGATCGAGGTGAAATTATGTCCTATGATTTGCCGTTTTTAAAGCTCCTCTCCAAACAATATCCCAACATAGATGCTGTTTCCAACGAAATAGTCAATCTCAGCTCGATCATCAACCTGCCAAAGGGAACTGAGCATTTTATGGCTGATATTCATGGCGAGAATGAAGCCTTTGATCATGTTCTGAGAAACGCCTCCGGGGTGGTAAAAAGAAAGATAGAAGATACCTTTGGCGATTCATTGAGCAAGGACGAAATAAACGAACTGGCAACACTGGTTTACTATCCCCAAGAAAAGATTTCCCTGCAAAAAAAATACTTAAAGGTCAAGGGCGCAGGACCTGAGGGCAGACATTCCGGAGATGAATGGAGCGAAGCCGGCACCAGTGGATTAGAGAGCAGGGAGTCGGACCAGGAAATGTGCGCTTGGTACGAGACCATGATGATCCGCCTGATTAGTCTTTGCAGGCAATCTGCCTACAAATATACACGCGCTAAGGTAAGGAAAGCCATTCCGGAGCATTTTCAATATATTATTGAGGAACTGCTCCAGGAAAACGAGTCCAACACCATGAAGCGGGGCTACTATCAGGGAATCATCAACAGCATACTGGAGATTGAACGGGCTGAGGATTTTATCATTGCCCTCGCGGAATTGATCCGTAGATTGGTGATTGATCATCTTCACATCATTGGAGATATCTATGATCGTGGAGATGGCGCGTATGAGGTTATGAATACCCTGATACAACACCATTCGGTTGATATTCAATGGGGCAACCATGATGTGCTATGGATTGGTGCGGCATGCGGGTCGGAGGTCTGCATAGCCGAGGCGGTTCGGGTTTCACTTCGCTATGCTAATCTGGATACACTTCAGGATGGCTATGGGTTGAACTTAACCCCCTTAGCACGCCTTGCCCTTGATAAATATCAGAGTGAATATGGGCCGGCTTTTCAGGTTAAGACAAACCCAGAACGATTCCAAGAGAAGGACATGGATTTGTTGTCCCGGATGCAAAAGGCGATTACAATAATCCAACTGAAATTGGAGGGCCAGTTGATCCACCGGCGTCCAGATTTCAATCTTGGGCATAGACTGTTCCTGCAAAACATTGATTTACAGGCTGGAACAGTTAGGCAGGATGGCAGATTATACCCACTAACGGATGCCAACTTTCCGACCCTGGACCCGGAACACCCTTATCGGTTGACACCGGACGAACAAGACGTACTGAACAAACTAAAAGGGTCATTTCAGCATGCTACGGACCTGCAAACCCACATACGGTTCCTAATCGATAAAGGCAGTATGTACCGAGTGTACAATGGCAACCTGCTTTATCACGGATGTATTCCAATGAACCACAAGGGTGACTTTCAGGAGTTCGAGATTAATGGGCAGCCCCTAAAAGGGAAAAGGCTTCTGGACGCCCTGGACAGTATGGTCAGGAAAGCATACTATGCCCGGGATGCCATTGACAAGACCATGGCTCTTGACATGATTTGGTATTTATGGTGCGGTCCGTATTCTCCATTGTTCGGTAAGACAAAAATGGCCACCTTCGAAAGGTATTTTATTGCAGATACAAACACTCATAAAGAGGTAAAAGACCCCTATTACCAATGGCATGAAAATGAGTCAGTCTGTGTGCGCATTCTAAATGAATTTGGATTGAGGGCGGCGGATTGTCATATCATCAATGGACATGTCCCGGTCAGAATTGTTTCGGGTGAGGTGCCGATCAAAGCTAACGGCATCCTCATAACTATCGATGGGGGGTTGTCCAAGTCCTACCATAAAGAAACTGGTATCGCTGGGTTTACGCTAATTTTCAATTCACAAGGAATGCAGCTCGTTTCCCATGCTCCGTTTGAATCAAAAGAGAGAGCAATTATGGAGGATCTGGACATTCTGCCGATGAGTGTCTTCATCCAAAAGAACAAGGCCCGCATGCTTGTCGGGGATACGGACATTGGAACTAGCCTCAAGGA
>CAZDND010000160.1:454-4226 GCA_964506825.1 uncultured Syntrophothermus sp. | reverse complement strand
GGGTGCAAACGCTTTTACCCATGAGTATTGCTTCAGGATGTGGAATAATAATGAATGGCACCGGAATAATTGGCGCCGCGACGCTGCCTATCCCAAATTTTTAGCCGAGCTCTGCCTTTGGCAATCCGGGCAGAAGCCATAAACGTCAAACCTACATTCAATGCCGGAAAAACTATGTAAATCCTTAGGATTCAAGGAGCTCAACGGACAAAAGTCGAGGGTCATGATTTTGCGGCATGATTTGCAGATCAAGTGGTGATGATGGTCCTGTTCCAGATTCAAGGTATAGTAATGTCCAGCCTGGCTGCTATCCACACGACACAGGAGATCCATTTCAAACAGAGCCTCGAGATTGCGATAGATAGTGGAGAAATTGACCCGGCTGCTGCGGGCCTCCACATATTGAAAAAGTTCCCGGGCGGTGGACCAATCTCCTATTTCCATCAGTCCCTGCAGCAAAATTCGCCGATTCCGGGTTAGTTTATAGCCTTGGGCCAGTAATTTATTTTCTATCTCTCCGAAGGTAATCACATTGATCAGCTCCCAGTTTAATTTACCTGTTCCGAACGACTAGGAACTTGCTAATTCTGGGTATTTGAAGTGAAGCTGATACCCATGCGGCTGACGGCTGCCCGTCCGGCTGAGAGCAAGACGTAAGCCGAGACGGCCACGATAACGATAGAAGCTCCGGAAGAAATTCCCAGAGCATAAGATGCCCACAGCCCGCATAGACAGAACAGAGCACCCAGTACCATGGAAAGCCCCATGATTTTGAATAAATTGTAGCTGAACATGCGGGCAATTGTAGGAGGTACACAGAGTAGGGCGAGAATCAGGATGATACCCACCACCCGGATAATTACCACGACCGTGATGGCAATAAGAACGAAGATCATATAGTCTACGAGACGCATATTCAGACCCAGGGCAGTGCTGAAATCTTCGTCAAACAGGTAAGCGTTGACCAAGTTGATATTGAGTCCCACGGTGAGAATAATTAATATATCCAAGCTTATCATGAACCACAAATCCTGGGTGGCCACGGTCAGGATATCACCAAACAAATAAGAACTTATGTCGGGGGGATAGCCGGGGGATAAAGCGATAAAGATGATTCCGAGAGCCATACCCAGGGGCCAGAACATACCGATCAGGGCATCAGAACTGGTCGAAGTATTGCGTTTTATAGCCGCAATACCCAGGGATGATGCAATCGAAAAGAAGAGCGCAGTGTAAATTGGTTCAATTTGCAGAAAATAGCCCAAGCCGATACCGCCGAAGGCAGTATGGGCAATGCCGCCACTCATCATAACCATTTTTTTCTCAATAATGATGGTCCCCATAATGCCGCAGGCCACCGAGACCAGCAGGGCTGCTGCCAAGGCGTGTTGTAGGAACGCATAGCTAAATAAAGCGCTGATCATTGCTCTCCCCCCTGCTGATGATTACCCAACACCCGATGGGGTACACCATGGGCGATAAGTTCAACCGGGCAACCATAGGTCTGCATCACCAGATCGTTGGAAAGATGAGGGTCGCCGTGATAATAGAGGCTCTGGTTGATGCAGGCAATAGTCTTCAAGTAAGAACTTATCGCCAGAGTATCATGGGTTACGAGAACTATGGTTACCTCAGGGTTCAATTCCTGCAGTATGGAATAAACTTGAGAACTGGAGGCTGCATCCAGGCTGCCGGTGGGCTCGTCCAGGAGCAGCATGCGGGGCAAGGCTACCATGGCGCGTGCTATCAGCACCCGTTTGAACTGCCCTCCCGATAATTGACCGATCTGGCGGTCGGCTAAATCTATGATATCAAGACGCTGCAGATAATCCTGAACAATCTCCCGGTCGGTGGGGCTGAAGTGTTGCCATAAACCGCGCTGACCTACCAGACGTCCCATCATAACTACTTCTCGTACCGATATTGGAAAATGTCGGTCGATAGTACTGGTCTGCGGCACATACCCGATAAGTCCCCTGGCCTGGGCTGGATCCATTCCCAGAACCTTAATCGTACCAGTGACTGGGGTGACTAACCCCAGGATCGATTTCAGGAGCGTGCTTTTTCCACTGCCATTGGGTCCAATGATGCCAATAAAATCCCCATATTCAATCTGAAGGTTGATGTCTTTAAGGGCATAGATTTTGTCATAGCGAACGCTAAGGTTCTGAATTTCGATGGCATATTGAGGACTTATATCGCTGTGCATGGCAGTTCCTCCTCTATGGTTATGGTTGTCTCATAACCCGGGCAAACGTCTGGGCTATTTTTTCCATATTATTTATATAGTCTGGATCTAGTGGGGCCACCATTTCTGCCTGACCGCCGATCTCAGCCGCCAGGGTTCGAGATTGTTTGCTATCGATTTCCGCCTGGTAAAAGATTACTTTAATATGTTGCCGCTGGGCCAGATCAATGATTTTTTGCAGGTCAGCTGCGGTGGCTTCTTTGCCCTCTGCTTCCAAAGCAACCATTTCCAAACCGTAATCATCGGCAAAATAACCGAAGGCCGGATGGTAGACTATGAAGGTCTTATTGGTCAGGCTGGCCAAGGACGCACGGATGTCCTGATCGAGCACGCCCAGGCTGTCCATATAGGCGCGGGCATTCTCCGCATAGGTTATCTGGTGGCCCGGATCCAACTCCGAAAGTTGCTGGGCGGTTATGCGTACTATCTCTTGGACCCGGCGTGGAGAGAGCCACATATGGGGATCCCTTTCTCCAGAGGGAAACAGGTGTGCCGGGTAAATCGCGTCCACCAGAGCAGGTAGGTCCACCATTTTCACATTAGGATTTAAGTCTTTGACTTTAGCCAATATAGAAGCCTTTTCGGAAGGTACCCCGATGGCGAAATATACCTGGGCATCGCTAAACTGCACCATCTGTTGAGGGCTGGGGGTATAATTTTCGGGATTCCCCCCGGGGGGAATCATGGTGACCACGTCTACCAGATCTCCACCGACCGCCTTAACGAAGGTGGCTTGAGGCAAGATGGTGACCGCAACTTTGATGATGCCTGCCTTTCGGGTCGGGATCGTAGTAGGTTGGCGGTCACAACCAGCAGTAAATAAGACTGCACACAGTAACATTATTATCAGGGCCTGAAATCGCTTGCTGCCGTAAAGGGCTGGTTGATCCATCTGATGGTTTCCTTATCCTCACAAATATTACGACGAATGCGGCTCGGCAATTAAGCCGTGAATGCAAACGTTTGCATTTGCACCTTACTTTATTATGAGAATTAATCTTAATATAGTCAAGCCAGGCCTTATGACGGCAATCGGTTTTCTCGCCGGTAGGCTGGAAATGATGGAGGAACAGGCACATGCGTTGGGGTCAGGGATTAGAGAATTTTGACACCTTTTGCCTAGATCGTCTGAAATCAGAGGCCTCTCCACGGCTTGAAGAAATGGGGCCAAATTACAGACTGCCGGGTTGACCTGGCGGTGGGGGTTAATTGTATCGACAAGAAAAGGCTTGTGCCCGTAATTAATGATCGCCATGCCGGAGAAAAATCCTTGAACAGGATTCCAATCCCACCTACCCTATCACCTCCCTGACCCTGCTACGGGAATCGGGTACGGTCCAAGGTTCGAATATTAAGAAGGTTCCTTATATGACAGTTATTTGATACTCTATCTATATAGATGGATCTTTAACCACTATAAGTTGTATACCAACATTTCCTATCTCCCGGAGCATATGGTTGGATCCAGCCATCGCCCAGTTCTGTCCACAGGCCACTCTGCTTGAAATATTTAGCACCCATAAG
>CAZDND010000160.1:0-444 GCA_964506825.1 uncultured Syntrophothermus sp. | reverse complement strand
ATAAGAATCCAGGTGAATAAATTTCCCATCGGAAGCCATGATAGTAAATAACCGGTCGGCAAGGTTCCCAAACCAATCAAAGGGGGTTCAAAATGGACTCTTTGGATGCAAGAATCCGAGCCAGGTATGCGGAAAAGGATATTGCAGTCGGTATACTGAGCTGTGGAAGCAATCTGGATCATCTGGACCTCCAAAAGGGGGTGCGCGTCCTTGATCACGAATGCGATAGGGGTGATGAAAACTTGCAGATGTTGGTGATGGAATATGTCCGGGGAGAAGCAGTGAGGCTGGATCTGATCCCGGAGAAGCTGTTAAAAGCCTAGAATTTGCTTGATTAGGAGGGGCTAAGGATGGGTAAAATCGACGCCAATGTAAAAAATGACCTGGAAAAGCTGTTTGGCAATCGGGCTAATTTCGAGGAATTGGAACGCAGGATCTACGCTC
>CAZDND010000159.1:3773-4245 GCA_964506825.1 uncultured Syntrophothermus sp. | reverse complement strand
ATGCCGATGAGTTCAAACAGAAGAAGGCCGACCTGGAGTAGGTCCGGGGATTTCTTCATCAGTGGGGAGGACCATGAAACTCGGATCACTGCTGGCACTATCATATTTTGGCATTACTACGGTTTTATCGGCGAGGAAGGATCCTATTCTGGGATCTATAATCCTAACCGATAAATGTAATTTGTCCTGCCAACACTGTGCGGTCGGCAATCTAACCGGGGAAATCTTCTCTTTTGCTCAAATTAAATCGGATATGCTCAAAATGTACGCATCCGGGGTCCGGATCCTGCTTTTCTATGGGGGGGAACCATTTCTATGGGAGGATCAAGGTATCACCATCAGAGACCTGGTTCTGGAAGCGAAGCTGATGGGGTTCTTGCTGGTGAATGTGGTTACCAACGGAACTTTGGGATTGGATTTGCCGGAAGCCGATTTGATCCTGGTGAGTCTGGATGGATGCCGTAAGGCCCAC
>CAZDND010000159.1:0-3725 GCA_964506825.1 uncultured Syntrophothermus sp. | reverse complement strand
TATGGCGATAAACCCGATCAATATCTTGGATATTGAAGAGACTTGCGAACTAACCAATCTGAATCAGGTAAAAGCCATATCCTTTAACTTTCATACCCCATATCCCGGGACGGAACACCTGCAACTGACCTTGGAACAAAAACGTTCCTGCTGCCAACGGATCATTAAATTGATCGATGCGGGTTACCCGGTCCTGAATCTCAAGAGCGCCTTTCCTTATATTATCAGCAACAGCTTCGAAACCCCTTGTCATCAATGCATAATAAGGGAAAACGGTCAGGAGTGGGTATGCGGCCGCTGCATCGATATCGAGGGACTTTGCCGGCAGTGCGGATTCTTTTTTGCTGCCGAGTATTCCCTGGTTTTTAATGGTAACATCCCGGTGATCCTGGAAATGGTCAGCCGTTACCTTAAATATCTTTAGGTGGTGTTACAATGCTGGAGACTTCTTTGCTCAGGATAGTGCTTACCCGTTCATTTGAGGCTTTTGTTTTCAGGAATCAATACCAGAATCGATTGGATTTCGAAAACCTTGATGAACTGGGGCTGTATGTCCATATTCCATTTTGCCGGTCCCTTTGCAGTTTCTGCCCCTATTGCAAGGAGGTGTTCAACCAGCAGAAAGCCATAGCCTACAAGAGTGCTTTACTCAGGGAGATAGATATAGTCTGCAGCCACCTGAAAGGCAAAAAACCAGCCACCAGCCTTTATTTTGGGGGTGGGACGCCAGCTCTGATGATTGATGACTTAAAGGATATTATTGAAAAGCTCCAGCAGTATTTCGTCATAGATGGCGGCATCGGAGTGGAATTGCATCCCAGTGACATTTCTCAGGAGAATCTGCGTAAACTTAAAAACGCTGGCATAAACATGCTGAGTATTGGGATACAATCATTCAACGAAGGATGTCTGGCCAAATTAGGCAGAAGGGGAGATCGTTTCAGCGAACGCCTGCAGCAGGTTAAGAATTATGGTTTCGAAGTGGTGGACGTAGACCTGATCTTTGCCATACCGGGGCAGACCGAAGCCATCCTGGCGGAAGATATCAAGACCGCCTTCGAAAACGGCGCAACGCAGGTATCGACTTATCCGTTTATCGATTTCACCTTCGCTGACAATCAATACAAACCAATGTCAGCAGGAGCAAAAAAAAAGATGTTGAAGGGATTGGTTGAATACTGCGGGAATAATGGTATTGAAAGGACATCAGTATGGACCTGGGCGCAACCCGGCAGCGAAAAATATTCATCGGTCACCCGTGACTCATTCCTGGGTTTTGGGGTGTCGGCTACCACATTGCTGCAGAAAAGCTTCAAAATAAACACTTTTTCTATTGACAAGTATATAGAAAGAGTCAGTCAGGATCTGCTGCCTACCTCGTTGACCCTGAACTTTTCTCCCCGTCAGAGAGCGGTCTATTTTTTGTTCTGGAGTGCCTACTCTATGAGGATCAGCCCCGATAAATTCGAGCAAATAATAGGGGTTCCGTTGAAAAAGATGTTCGGATTAGAGTTTTTCCTGGCAGAAAGCACCGGATTAGTTAGAAAAAACGGCACCGGATACGAGCTATCCAATCGAGCCGCCAATATTTATCATTCTATAGAACAGGCTTATACCACCGCTTATATCGATAAGATGTGGAATATTTCCAGAAACCAGGCTTTCCCGGAGGAAATCATCCTGAGGTAACCAGTATTAGGACTGGTTCCGCAAGCAGCGATCAGGGCCTTGGAAACCGATACCCGTCTGAAATGGAGGGATGCGTGTGGGCTCGGATGTGCAAGAACCCGGGAAGGATTTGGACAGGATTATACTCATGGAGTGAATGGGGGAAAACCCCTCTGGGATTGAAATCACAGTAACCATAAATGAGAGCTGGGTGTATAGGAGGATTCGGAATGGATAATGGCGAGCAAATGATTAAACAGAATAAGATTCTGGCATTCTTGAGGATTGTCTTTGTCAGCGCCATCATTATAGGTGCTTTCCCGGCATTTATGGGGTGGAAGTGGGAAGGCACGACTGCCATGGCCGTAGGCGTGGTATACATGGCCGTTCCTGCTTTGGCGGCCATATTCGTTCAAAAGAGACTCTATCATGAAGAAGTGATCAAACCTCTCAAGGTATCCTTTAAAATCAATCGATGGTTTGTAATTGCCTGGCTGCTGCCCGTGCTTTTGGCTTTTGGAGCTTTTGCCGTTTCACTGATTATGCCCGGGGTATCTTTTTCCCCGGACTTAACCGGGATGTTTGAACGCTATAAAGATGCCTTGACCCCCGAACAGATCATGCAGATGAAAACATCCCTGGAACAGATGCCCGTGCATCCCATTTTGATTACGATCGTGCAGGGATTGCTGGCGGGTATTACCGTCAATGCGGTGGCAGCCTTCGGCGAGGAACTTGGTTGGCGGGGTTTTCTGCTGCGGGAACTGATGCCCCTGGGCTTTGCCCGGGCCTCGTTGCTGATCGGTGCTATCTGGGGGATATGGCATGCTCCGATCATCCTGCAGGGCCACAATTATCCGCAGCATCCGGTTATCGGAGTATTCATGATGATTGTCTTCTGCGTGCTGGTGACCCCACTGATCAACTGGGTTACTATCCGGGCCAATTCCGTCATTGCGGCCGCGATCATGCATGGCTCGATCAATGGATTGGCCGGGATAGCGATCGTCATGCTGCAGGGCGGCAGCGATCTGACCATCGGATTGACTGGTTTAGGTGGGTTTATTGCCCTGGCTTGCTTCGACCTGGTGCTTTTTTCAAGAATGAAGCCCGCTATTTGGGAGGAGTCGGAGATATCTAAGGTTTAGAAAAAACCAGGGTTGAATTCATCGGGGTTCATACATCCCGATGCCGGGAAGTGAAACAGGGGAGCAAAATTAATTGTTCCCCTGTTTTCTTATTAAGGATTACTGATCCAATACGTGCTGGGCCTAACGAGACCGTCATCTGGAAGTGGACATGGTCCTCTCCAAGACCCATCCCCAACCTCATGTTCCCCTATTTATTACTGAGCCATTCTTTCCTCGAATTCCTTTTTAAGCAGTTTCTTTTCGATTTTGCCCAGGGTGGTCATCGGGAAGGAATCCCGAATCTCCCATTGGCGTCTGCCAAATAGTCCTTGAGATATTCCTGCAGGGCTTCCGGGTCCACAGTTTCTCCGGGTTTCGGCACAATGAATCCACGGCCAACTTCGCCCATGATCTTATGAGGAACCGGAATTACCGCGTTCAGTAAGACCCCTGGATAGCGGGAGATCTGCTCCTCGACCTCAGCGGGATATACGTTGTATCCTCCGGTAATGTACATGTCTTTCAGACGGCCCACCAGGCGAAGGTCGCCGTTTTCATCAAACAGACCCATATCTCCGGAATAGAACCATCCGTCCTTGTCCTTGGCAGCCGCAGTGGCCTCGGGCATATTGAAATATTCCTTAAAAACGATGGCACCCCGGTAAGCGATTTCTCCTACCTCGCCCTGCGGGACCTCCTGGCGGTTCGGATCCACCAGCTTCAATTCCCACTCGGGAGCGCACTTGCCGATGGATACATTCAAGCTTTCCAGGGTGGCACCCCGGTCAGAATAAGTGCTTAATCCAGCGGTTTCAGTCATTCCCATGGGATTACAGCAGTAGGGGGCCAATTTCATCATCCCCTGGAGGATATCCTTGGGGGCGGGGGCACCTCCAACCATACAGAACCTAATGGCCGAAAGGTCAA
>CAZDND010000158.1:0-4296 GCA_964506825.1 uncultured Syntrophothermus sp. | reverse complement strand
ACAATAGGGCCGCCTTATGGGCCGTGGGGTCTATACATGCCAGGATCATGGTGTCGGTCCGGGAATTTTTTTCTTTGGGACGGGCGTCAATGCCCATGATCAGGATATTGACTTGTTCTCCTTCAGCTATGGACGGTCTGGGATCTTCCTTGACCCCTTCGGAAACCAGGCTTACGATCCTGGGGAGACTGGCACCTACCGCGAAGGCCAGCAGGAACATGATAATAAATACAAGGACTTTGCGGATAGGCGAAGCGCCGTTGGTCTTGGTTTTCTTGTTCATTGTTTCCTCCAGGCCGGATCCATGGCTAAACTCCCGACCTTAATCCCTTCATTCGCAATACTTCGATTTTACAAGGTTATAGTTGCTATCTCACCGAGTGCGAGCAACCCTGGGCAGATAATCCCTTTTGGTGGTGGTAAGGCCTCCCGCGGCCTGGGATTTTATTTCGGGAGCCGCCCGGCGAAAGCTTTCGCCAGTCATGCCCCATCTCGGCTTTCCCATTGAATCCGGCCTCTCCGGCCCAAATGTTTAGCCGGCCTGCTCGGCTTTCTCGATTTGGTGTCAGGCTCCTTTGTTAACCTGCTCACCTTCTGGGGATCCGGTCTTCTCTTTACTTCCGGTCACAATGCCAATTTTTCTGGCCCCGCCAATCATCAGTATCAGAATCGCCCCCACTATCAGCAGTGATTGGGGACCGCTCAGGTGGGTTATTATTACAGCGGCTGCTCCCAGCAGAGCACTTATAATATAGATTACGATTACGCTCCGCTGGTGGCTCATGCCGATATCCATCAACCGATGGTGGAGATGAGCACGGTCCGGCTTAAAAATCGGCGCCTGGTTGTTGACCCGGCGTATGATGGCAAACAGGGTGTCAAAAACCGGTATGCCCAGGATCAGCAAGGGTACAAACAATGAAATAAGGGTCGCCCCCTTCGCCAACCCGGCAATGGCCAGGCATGACAGGGCAAACCCCAGGAACATGGAACCGGAATCTCCCATAAATATCCGGGCCGGATGAAAATTGTGGGGCAGAAATCCGCCGATAGCTCCGGCCAGAACCAGGCAGGTATACGCAACCATGGTTTGATCCACCTGCCAGGCCACTATACCGATGGTTAGCGCCGCGATTGCGCAAACCCCGCCTGCCAGGCCATCCAAACCGTCGATCAGGTTGACGGCGTTGGTCACTCCGATTATCCACAACACGGTTAGCGGAATGCTCAACGCTCCCAGGTACAATACCCCGTCGAACGGGTTGGTCATTACCTGGACCCTGATTCCGAAATAAACCGCAATCAATGCGGCCCCTATCTGGGCGGTCAATTTTACCCAGGGGCTCAAATCATAAATGTCATCCAAAACCCCCACCGCAAAAACCACTCCTGACCCCAGCAGGATTCCGATCAGAGCTCGATCCAGGGTCTGGGTGGCCAATACCGCCACCACAAAAGCCAAAAAAATCCCGACCCCTCCCAAGCGCGGCATTGGCTCGGAATGGACCTTTCGGTCGCTGGGCCGGTCTATCGCCCCGATTCGAAACGCTATTTTGGCTACCAGCGGCATGATTAAATACGCCGCCAGAAACGAAATGGTTACACCTATGGCATAGAACTGAAAACTATTTTTCACCTTATTCTCCTGCAACCCAATAACTAGACAAATTCTAGCATCAGCTCCAATATCCTGTCCACCTGCGAATAATCGCCCAAAAAATTTCTTTTTCGCTCCGGTAATAAGAAGCCCCTCCTGATTCCCCGGCTGCTTTCTGCTATACTATTTTAGAAAGAAAAGGTATTTGATCGCAGCCAGATTATGAAAAGCGGAGGGAAATCCATGATTGACAGGCAAGGAAGAATTTTGGGACGGATCAGCATTATTGACATGGCTATTATTCTGGCGGTTGTCCTGATAATTTTCGGGGTATTCTATCGCGGCCAGGGACCGGCTTCTGTGGTCCAAACCAAAACGGTGCAGGTCAAGGTGGTCTGTCCCTGGGTTTACCCGGATGTAACCAATAGCGTCCAGGTTGGGGATCAACTGGTAGCCAACAATCAACTGGTCCCGGTATATATAAAGGAAGTAACCGTCAAGCCTGCCAACACCACCGTAAGCAAGCCGGACGGAAGCATGGCGGTGGTGGAAAATCCCTTTCGCAAAGACATATTTTTGGTGATTGAAGGCGATACATCCTCGGTGGCTGCCCATGAAATAATGCTGGGCGGGCAAAAAATCCGCGCCGGCCGGGACGACTATTTCGTAAAAACCAGGACTTATGAGCTCAAAGCAACGATTCTGGAAGTGGAAGTGAAATAATCAATGGCCAACGTAGGCAGGTGGCTGGAAGGCAGCCGATTGGCAGGCTGGCTTTTGTGGCCCAATGACTGGTGGTCAGGCTCGGTAATAATCTCCATGGTAATGCAGCTGGGATCAAGCTGGCTGCTTTTCATGAAACAGCTCCTGAGGGGAAGCTTTTTCCTGTCCTGGTTGGTTGGCGGCTCCCCGGGCAGCCCAATGACGCTTCCGGCTTCGGATAGCCTTGGTGATTGGGGATTCGTGAATTCCAAAGCCTCCAGCCTATGGAAGCTGCTGGAAAAGGGGCTCTGGTTTCTTGGGGATTGGCTGCGGCCACTGCTCTCCGGCAGTAATTTGTTGACGAAACCGGCCGTCCTGACCGGTTTGGTAATAGCACTGGGGTTAGGGGCCGATCTGGCTCAGCACCCGACCCGGGGATGGGAGCTGGCTATCAAACTAGGTTTGATAGCCCTCGGTCTGCTGATGGCGGTTCGCGGGCCGGACCTTTCCTGGTGGTATGCCAGCACCGCGGGCCAGGTTATGTCCTGGTGGAACGGGCGCCGCTCCGGTGAGCAAAAGCCCCGCGCCAGCATGGAGTATAGTCTTTTTTTGGTGGCTGCCTACGTAGTGGTGGATTACCTGCTGCGCACCTACTCGCCATTTCCTTTCCTGACCGGTTTGTGGGATGAACTGCTTTTTCTGGTCATGGCTTCAATCTGGCTGGTCAGAACCGGACTGCAGAAGCTTTCTCCACAGGGAACCCGCTTCCTGCTGCCCTTCATCCTCTACCTGGCCGTATACTGCTTCCTTTTTCTGATCAATTCGCCGGAGCAGGCGGCGGCGGTGGAGGGACTGCGGGTCTATCTGCAATATGTACTGTGGTTTTTCCTGGGGGCCAATCTGCTCTTCAGCAAATCGCAGTTTAAATGGCTGTGCGATATATTTCTGCTGGTGGCTTTCCTGCTGGCTCTCCATGGCATATACCAGTATTATATCGGGATAGCCATCCCTACTACCTGGACCGACAGCAAGGTAGAGACGAGCATAACCACCCGGGTGTACTCCATCATCGGCAGTCCCAACGTTTTGGGCGGTCTGCTGGTATTATCCATTCCTATGGCCCTGGCCAGTCTTTTATCCAACCGGAGCTATCTCAAAAAAGCTGTTTACGGAGCAGTGTTGGTTTGTATGCTGGCCTGCATGGTATTCACTTTTTCCAGGGGAGCCTGGCTGGCCTTGGGCCTGACCGCGATTCTTATGGGTTTATGGCTGGACCGCCGCATATTGTGGGGGCTCCTGGTCATTGCCATTCTGACCCCCATCCTCATGCCCTCAGTTTCTGATCGCCTGACCTATATGACCACCAGTGATTATATGGCTTCCAGTGAACGGGGCGGCCGAATCGGTCGATGGACCCAGACTCTGGCCACCTGGGAAACATCTCCGGCATTAGGAGTAGGATTGGGTCGTTTTGGGGGTGCGGTAGCAGCCCGCTTTTATCCCAACGATTCCTTCTACGCGGATAATTTCTATCTTAAGACCGGCGCCGAAGCCGGATGGCTGGGTCTGCTGGCCTTCCTGTTCCTGGTGGTTTCCGGACTCCGGTTGGCACGCAGCCGTTTAGATCAAGTGGACGACCTCCCCACGTTGGCTCTAGGGTTGGGAGTCCTGGCCGGTTTGGTGGGTATTCTGGCCCATAATGGAGTGGAGAATATTTTCGAAGTCCCCATGATGGCCACCTACTTTTGGTTTTTTCTGGGCTTGTTGGCTGCAATTCCGGGTAAGGATCGGGATTTAGCTTAGTCGCCCCGGGGATTCCGGCTGATCGCGCCTGCGTTCTGACCACCGGCAGCTCCAGGAAAGGGCTTTATCCAGGCCAGATTTGACGGACAACTCAAGTCACCATGATGAATGAAGGAAAAGCGATGAAGAAACTTAGAATCCTGCATGTAATTGGGGGCGGCGAGATCGGCGGAGCTGAAAAGCATTTGCTGGCA
>CAZDND010000157.1:0-4327 GCA_964506825.1 uncultured Syntrophothermus sp. | reverse complement strand
ACTTTTTTTTATGCACAGAGATACCGAGATCGTTCTTTTATAGCCTCGATTATCGACCTGACGGATGCTTCGGGCGACAGTCTATTTCGAGCGATTGAGGATCTTTTTCGCCCTGAATTGATGATGGTGGAGGGGCAGACGATCGAGGTCAAAGCGGCGCAGAAAAATACTGAAGTCAAGGCTTATTGCATCCAGGTGGAAGACGAAAATATGCTGCGTTCTGATTTCACTTTTAGGCTTTGCATCAGGGAATCAAGGTGGTTTATTTCAGGGATCCACAAGGACTCACAGCGAAGCATCAGCGAGGGCTCGAATGATACTCCTTTTCAAGACAGGGTCTATTGCTATGTCTATGAAATCCTGGATTTGGACCGTTTGTTTGAAAAACTGGAGGAGATCGAAGAGATCCGCGAAGTGGGCGAGCTTCCTTTTGGGGTTCATTTAAGAATCAATCAGTCTGAGGAGGATTGCAGCAACCAAGGGGTGTTTTTCCTGTCAGGAGTCAAATCGGATATAGTGGTTAACGGTGACGAATTAGTCGTGATTGCCCGGGACAAAGATAGCGCCAAGGAGTTGGACGAGCTATTCACATCGGAGGGTTCAGCGGTGTTGTCGTCGAGACACGAAGCCGAGATAATTGCTGCTTATACATACCTTTCCGGACAATATATCAGTTTCGCGGATATGTTGGGTCATGATAAACAAGAACTGCTGTTTGAGGACGGGATGAGGTTGCTTACTGCCCGATATATGGTTAAAGATCGGGAGCGGATCATTTCATCAATGACCAGGGTTGCGGAGCGATCATTTTCATTATCGGAAGACGTTCAAGTGTTTTATGAATATCAGGAATTGCCATCAAGAGTACTTAGAGCCGAATATGTTCTGGGCACAAATTGGATAACATTATCGGCCTTTGGGGATAAAGACTTTGCCCAGGTAAGGGAGGCTTTCGAGGAGAGCCTTCGTGATTGCCTTGAGTTTGAGGGAATAGAAATCAAGTGTGAAGGGATTTTCGAAATCATCACGGCCGAAGTCAAAAAGAATCATCCTTTTTTGGAGGAACAGCTGAAGCTGGAATACCTTGAGAAGTGGTATGATTCCAAGCTTAAGCCCTTGCGGGGAATGACCCCTCGAGATGCAGTGAAAAGTGTTGAGGGCAGCCAGCTGCTATGGAGTATGTTTAAAGATATGAAGCGCAATGAGAAACTGCGCCACGAAATGGGAGTCCGCAATGTCATCAACCTCAAACAATACATCGACTGGGTGGAAAGCAAGCAGGAAAGAACGATGTAGACCAGGCTGAATCAATTAATCGGGTAAACCTGAAAGGCCGAAAATGCTTGACAGGGGGCGGCCAATTCCCTATACTTTTAAAAAACTTTCGCCTATGCTGCACTCCGTGAAGCTGCTACGCTGCATTGAAGTGTCAGCTTTACTTTTGACCCTTCTGGATCGATTCCAAAAGCAAGCTTCGGTGGTTGTCTAACTGGTTGTGAGATCCCCGAAAACTCCGGATGAGTTTTATGATTTAGTTCATTACGGAACTAGGTTGGTTGGTGACCGGGGTCATGACGAGGATTAGCCCTCTCGTCCCTGGCTGGAGAGCTGGGATAGGAGAGGGTTTATTAATTGCTTGAAAACAATGGCATAGGAGGTAAAAACATGAAGAGCGATTTGGTTAAAAAGGGGATAGAGAAAGCCCCGCATCGTTCATTATTCAAAGCCCTTGGGCTGACCGACGAAGAGATAAGCAGGCCATTGATAGGGGTAGTGAATTCAGCCAATGAAATTATTCCCGGGCATATCAACCTGGACAAGATAACCGAGGCGGTAAAAGCCGGGGTTAGAATGGCGGGGGGAACGCCCATAGAATTTCCTACCATTGGGGTTTGTGATGGGATAGCCATGAACCATATTGGGATGAAATACAGTCTGGGGAGCCGTGAGCTGATCGCTGATTCGGTTGAGATAATGGCCACAGCACATGCTTTTGATGCACTGGTTTTCGTACCCAATTGCGATAAGATTGTACCTGGGATGCTTATGGCGGCTGCCAGACTCAATATACCATGCATTTTTGTAAGTGGGGGACCTATGCTGGCCGGTCGCTACAAAGGCGAACGGGTTAGCTTGAACAGTGTATTTGTAGGAGTTGGAGCAGTGGCTGGAGGGACCATGACCCCAGATGATTTGGATTTACTCGAAGAGGGGGCTTGTCCTGGCTGCGGGTCATGCGCGGGCATGTTCACGGCCAATAGCATGAATTGCCTGACTGAGGCATTGGGCATGGGCTTGCCCGGCAACGGCACAATCCCGGCCGTCCATGCGGCTCGTATCCGACTGGCCAAGGAGGCCGGCATGAAAGTGATGGAACTCTTGGCAAAAGACATTAAGCCCCTTGACATCATGACCCGGGCAGCTTTTCTTAATGCATTGACAGTGGATATGGCATTGGGTTGTTCCACCAATACGGTACTGCATCTGTTTGCTATCGCTCACGAAGCCGGGGTTGCACTTAATTTGGAGATGGTTAATGAGGTAAGTGGCCGGACTCCGCATTTATGCAAACTTGATCCTGCCGGAACTGATTTTATAGAGGATCTTCAAGAGGCCGGCGGCATTTACATGGTAATGAAGCGCCTGTCAGAAAAGGGCTTGATAAATAAGGACCTGCTGACGGTAACCGGCACGACGGTGGCGGATAATATGGATAAGGTAAGGGCGTTTCGCACGGACGTAATTCGTCCAATTGATAATCCCTATAGCCCCACTGGCGGGCTGGCGGTATTGTTTGGCAATCTGGCTCCGGAAGGAGCGGTGGTCAAACAGGGGGCGGTTGAAAAAGAAATGCTGGTTCATCAGGGGCCGGCCAGGGTTTTCGAATCCGAGGAAGACGCAGTGAGCGCCATTCTGGGCAAGAAGATAAAATCCGGCGACGTAATTGTGATCCGTAATGAAGGCCCGCGGGGAGGGCCCGGAATGCGGGAAATGCTGACTCCCACTTCCTCCATAGCAGGTATGGGTATGGACCGCGAAGTAGCACTGATAACCGATGGCCGTTTTTCGGGTGCGACCAAGGGTGCTTCTATCGGCCATGTTTCACCGGAGGCGGCAGCCGGAGGCCCCATTGCTCTGGTTCAAGAAGGGGATATTATCAGCATAGACATCCCCGGGCGGAAGCTGGACCTGCTGGTCGATGACTCGGTCATGGAGGAGCGCCGGAAAGTATGGAAACCGGGTGAACCCAAGATTAGCAAAGGTTACATGAGTCGCTACGCCAAGACAGTTCAATCAGCATCAACCGGAGCAGTATTTTCCAGAGAATAAAGGAGGTGGAAGCGTGAAACAAAGAGGTACAGACATCTTTATCAAATGCCTCAAGGATGAGGGTGTGGATGTGATTTTCGGATATCCGGGGGGGCAGGCGCTTCCCATATACGACGCTCTGTATAGTTCGGATATACGACATATATTGGTGCGCCATGAACAGGGAGCAGCCCACGCAGCGGATGCGTATGCAAGGGTAACCGGTAAAGTTGGTGTATGTCTGGCAACTTCCGGACCAGGTGCCACTAATCTGGTCACCGGTATTGCTAACGCCTATATGGATTCGGTGCCGATGGTTGCCTTCACCGGTCAGGTAAATGTAGGGCTGATCGGTAAGGATGCCTTTCAAGAAGTGGACATAACTGGTATTACCTTACCGATAACCAAACATAACTATTTAGTCAAGGATCCAAGGGATCTGGCGCGGGTCATAAAAGAAGCATTTTTTATCGCCAGGACCAATCGGCCGGGACCAGTGGTGGTGGACTTGCCCCGGGATGTCATGGCGATGGAAATTGACTTTGACTATGACAACGTAGAAATGAATTTGCGTGGTTATCGCGTCCTAAAAAGCCCCAACAGCGGACAGATTATTTTAGCGGCCAAAGCCATCGAAGAGGCGAAACGTCCGGTAATATATGCCGGGGGAGGAGTCATCAGTTCTGATGCATCAGCGGAATTGCGGGAACTGGCGGAAAAAATGCAGATTCCGGTGACGACTACCCTGATGGGATTGGGTGCGTTTCCGGGAACAAATCCTCTCTTTATGGGCATGCTAGGCATGCACGGGACTCGCTGCGCTAATTACGCGGTCAGCGAGTGCGATCTTCTAATAGCTATTGGCGCCCGCTTTGATGACCGGGTGACCGGCAGGTTGGAAACGTTTGCTTCTCACGCGCAGGTCATTCATATTGATGTGGATGCTGCTGAGATCGGTAAAAATGTTGATCCCCAAATTCCAATCGTAGGGGATGTCAAGCAGGTCTTGATGGAAATC
>CAZDND010000156.1:0-4382 GCA_964506825.1 uncultured Syntrophothermus sp. | reverse complement strand
GCTGAATGAAGCCCGGGATTTGCTGGTCGAGATTCTGCCCAGTAAAATCATTGATGTCGACGGCTATGTTACCATCAGGGGCACCGCCAATATCATCAATCGTATGAAACATATGATTGAGGGCGCCAGCGAGAGAGTCTATATTTCGGGGCCCCAGAGAGCTTTGGTTATGGTCCGCCCGGAAATCGACGCCGCCCTGCAGCGGAAGATTAAGATCGTGCTCATTACGGATGAACCTATGGACCTGCCCGGGGCCATCGTTTATTATGCCGGAAAGTCTTATCAGCAGATAAGGATCATTGCCGACTCCACCAACGTTCTGACCGGCGACCTTGATGATGGTGAATACTCCACCTGTCTATATTCGCAAAAAAAGAACCTGGTCGATCTTTTGAAAGACTCCCTGAAAAATGAAATCCGGCTGATCGAAATAACCGAAAGAAGGGGTAATAATTGAAGAAGCCATTTATATCCAAAGCTCAATTGCAAGAAATCGTGGCCCAATATCCGACTCCGTTCCATCTTTATGATGAGATGGGCATCCGCACCAATGCCCGCCGACTCCGGCAGGCATTTGCCTGGAATCCTGGATTTAAGGAATATTTTGCGGTCAAGGCTACGCCCAATCCCACCATTCTTCGCATTCTAAAAGAAGAAGGCTGCGGAGCAGACTGTTCCTCCAAGACCGAGCTGATGATGGCCCAGGCCATAGGTCTGAGCGGTTCCGATATCATGTTTTCCTCCAATGTCACTCCGGCCGAAGATTTCATCCTGGCCCGGGAGCTGGATGCTATCATAAATCTTGATGACATTACCCATATTGAATTTCTGGAAAAAACCGCCGGCATACCGGAAACCATCTGCTGCCGTTACAATCCCGGGGGGACTTTTGCCATCAATAACGCCATCATGAATTCAGCCCAGGATGCCAAGTACGGTTTCACCCGCCCACAATTGACGGAAGGCTTCCGCCAACTGATGACAAAAGGGGTCAAGCAGTTCGGTTTGCACGCCTTTCTGGCCAGCAACACCATTACCAACGAATACTATCCTGCTCTGGCCCGGGTTTTATTCCAAACCGCGGTCGAACTGAAGCGTGAAACCGGAGCCCATATCACCTTCATCAACCTTTCAGGTGGGGTGGGCATACCTTATCTGCCGGACCAGCAGCCCGTTGATATCGCCGTGATAGGCAACGAAGTCCGCAAGGCCTATGATGAAATCCTGGCTCCCGCCGGAATGTCGGATGTGGCCATATTTACTGAATTAGGTCGTTACATGCTCGGCCCCTACGGATGTCTGGTAGCCACCGCCATTCATCAGAAACATATCCACAAGGAATATGTCGGGCTCGATGCCTGCGCGGCCAATCTGATGAGGCCTGCCATGTACGGAGCTTACCATCATATTACCGTCATGGGCAAAGAAGATGCCCCTTGTGACCATATGTATGACGTCACCGGAGGCTTATGTGAAAACAACGATAAATTCGCCGTTGACAGAATGCTGCCCCAGATCGATATTGGCGACTTGATCGTGATCCATGATACCGGGGCTCATGGTTTTGCCATGGGCTACAATTATAATGGGAAGCTGCGGTCGGCGGAAATCCTGTGGAAGGAAAACGGCAGCGCCCAAATGATTCGCAGGGCGGAAGTTCCATCAGACTACTTCTCTACCCTGGATTGCGATCCGGCTTTCCAGACCGGACTAGAGAAGCTGCCGGTGAATCCTCACACCGTATAATAGATAAAATCCAAAAACATACAGCCCGGAAATGGGTCATTTGAGACCCGGTTCCGGGCTGCCTGTATATTACATCAAAAATGGTCTGCCTCTTTTCAATTCCCAGTTGCTTCCCGTTGATTTTCTGAATGGCGGTTAAGCCTTCCAGTCTTTTTCCATCGAGTCGCTAAAGGTTTAACCGGCTGATGATAACGGTTCGGGAGGGTGAATCCCAGGCCACATTCATGCCCATCTCTTCGCTGACAAACCTGACCGGCACATAGGTCCTACTGTTGATGACAGCCGGAGCCACATCCATAGTCTTGGATTTTCCAGATGCATACCGGATCTGCTTGGACCCGATGGTAAGCATGAAACTTGTTTGACCGTTAACAATCGTCACATATTTGGGGGGTTGCCACTCAACGGTACAATCCATCTCTTCGGCTACGGCCCTTAACGGCACCAAGACCCGATCGTTGACAATGATCGGCCGGGCATCAGCAAACTCCAGCAGCTTGCCATTGAGAATCACATTGATTTGCTGTGGATCCTTTTGGCTGACCTTCAGCACCGCGCTGTTTTGGCTGGTCAGTTGGGGAACATCGATGACCGTGTTTATAAAAGTTCCCTGGCTGGTAATCCGGATATCCCCCTGGATCAGGTTTCCGTCCCATTTTAGGTCCGGATGCAAGGTCACCTCCTGATTGAATCCGCTGTTGGTTGACCAGCCGCTGGCTTCGATTTTAACGTTGAATCGACTGTCACTGGCTGCAGCGGAGGCCAACTGAATTTCACTCTCGGCCGCCATTTGACCGTTTTCAAACCTGACGCTTGATTCCAGCGTAAATCTGGTCAGCGGTACTTCACCAGGATTGGCTGTAATCGATATCTGGTTCATAATCCGATCCTCCGCTGCACGGATTACAATCTTTTCGATCTTGATTCCCGATTCAGCCAGATCCGCCAGGGTGGCGGAACTCAGATTCCCTATAAATTCTGAACATTCATTGCTCACTGTCTGGCGGGCCGCCATATATTCTGCATCGGACATCCCCGCTGAACGGGGCAGCAGCTCCGCACAGGCAGCTGCTATCGAGGACTTACGGTCTTTCAATTGATTGATAAACTGAAGCATGGTTACAGGAGAATTGTCGTAGGTAAAAGTGTAGCTGCCTTCAGAGAAAGAAAAACATTGCGCCGGGATGCAATTGAGTACTTCCTTGACCACTAGCAGCTGCTGCTCCATTATGGGTTGACTCATGGACTGACTTCCCGATAAACCCATCAGGTCTTGCTCTCCGGGAAACACCAGAAATTCAGGCAGACTGCTTAGTCCATACCTTTCCATAATGGGTCCGGAGGCGGGAAAATATTTATCCAGGGATAATATGGTTTCCCTGGGGACTACCAGGCGGTTTCCATCTATGTAGGCTTCTCCCTGGAAAGTCTTGCCCAAGTAGGAGGCATTGATTCCCATCCAGGACCGGTTGTTTGGCAGGTCATATTTAATATCCAGTTTCCCCTGCGCGGCTCCATCCTGGATTTCCGGCCCCTGCCCCGGAAGGCTGATGTTAATATTTTGAGCGGTGGCATTAATCGATACACTTCCACCGGCAGCAGTGTACACTGAATTCTGGATGGCAACTGCCTTCTCCATACTACTGACATACATAGCTATGAACTGTGCTTTAGAATCGGCATCATCGACCGCCAAGGTGCTCGCGGGGAAGCTGGTTAATACCAGCAGGGTACACATAATCCATACCAACAGCTTCTTCATATTGACCATCTCCTATCATATTATCATCCAGTCATGGGTTCAGATGTGCCATTAGTGGTCGTAGCCCTATACTCCCATTCCAATTCTTCATAGATTTCCTCAAATCCTGCATTGCCAGCCCCTGGTTGGTTCTGTTCTGATAATCAATAGTAAAAATATTCTCATACGATGTTTGCTTGAACCAAACAATCCATCCTTCGATGAGACCAAGAATTTATGCAGGCTTCACTATTTGGCGCTTCTGTAGAATCAGAAAATACACTATGATATTGGCAGCGGCCGTTCCTTATGCCGGGGGTTTATCAGGATCCTTCGCCGCCGGTTTCCATCATGTCAGGATGGGCCGGAAGCCCCGGGCGCATTTCGGCTGCTCCGTTGGCGGTGGGAATGTCCCAATAGGTTGTTGTTGCGACTTGTATTTGGTATGAAATAAATGCCCGCATGGAGGTGCTCTTTTGGCAGCTATGAAAACGTATACGGAAGAATATCGTCAAAAATGTATTTCGCCTGGAAAAGCGGCCAGTCTGGTTCACTCAGGAGATACCATTATTCTGGGGTATTTCGCCAGCCGCCCGGTTGCCTTCCAAAAAGCCCTGGCCGAACGCCGGGAAGAACTGAGAGGAGTTGAAATTCACTGGTCCTCAGCCCTCGACCCCCAAGACAGCGTTCTGGCAGATCCCAGCCTGGAACACTTCAGGTGCCATTCCTGGTTTTTCGGCAGCGCTGACCGGGCCATGGGCGACCGTGGCGTGCTTGATCACGTACCCACTCACCTGGGACAGGTTTACCACCAACTCAGAATGGAGGATTTTATAATCGACCTGTTTGTCCAGCAGGTAAGCCCCATGGATGAACACGGGTTCTTTTCTTTTGG
>CAZDND010000155.1:0-4412 GCA_964506825.1 uncultured Syntrophothermus sp. | reverse complement strand
ATTCTCTTTTTGTCTTGCCTTCTCTTTTTTCCCAAACTAATTTTACGCTAACGCCATAGTGCTGATCTGTATCCCAACAGGGGCCGTCACTACAGTGTCACTGAGTCCTGGTGGCTATCCAAGATTATCATCTGGTTATATGACTTTTGGGTCAATCAAAATCATCGTGCAATGAATAATCACAATAAAACCATCGATGTGTAATACTCAAGAATATCTGCCGTATAACTAAGCAAACATGGATCCTGCTTCGAGGGCCTTCTCAACAAATCCATGCTATAAGCGAAATGGTCCGGCATTCCAAGGATAGTGGAAAAGCTTCAGGCTTATCGGGTACAGAAAAGGAGGACTGCGGATGATATCGAAAAAGGTGATTACTATATCGTTGGTAGCTGTCTTTGCACTAGGAATATTTATCATAAACATGGTATTTGGCAATCCGATCAGCAAAAGGGCCGCTCAAAAGCAGTACCTACATTATTTTGAAAACACCTATAACGAAGATTTTGTGGTTTATGATCGTACCCCTGGAACCATCGTATACGATAATCATGAGTATGGGTTTTCGTTTACTCTGCCGGCAAGCTGGCAAAATTATACCGTCGTTACTGACAAATGGGAAGGTGTTTCATTGACCACTGGCGAAGGCGGCAAGGTGGTGGCTGCTGGACAAATCATTAAGATCCGACATCCTCTATGGAGCGCTCAAGTTCCGCGTCAGGATATACCTATAATGATATTCACAATCTCTCAGTGGCAATTAGTCCAGAACGAAAAAATCAGTGTCGGGGCGGCACCCATACCGCCTGGCGAACTAGGTCGAAATTCTCAATATATATTTGCCCTGCCTGCGCGATACAATTACGCATTCCCTGCTGGTTTCGAGGAAGTTGAGCGTATCATGGCAAAAAGCCCGCTACACCCTGATGAAAATTATGATCCGAATAAAAAGACAAGATGATAAAGTCATGACTAATAATGGTTATAAATGCAGGCAAAAAGGGCCTCTCTATGAACCATATTCATTGAGTATGTCTCGTAGATGAAAGACTTCCTGCCTGACGAATAGGCGAGCCTGGGTTCTTTGAGGCACTATGATCTGAATGGGCGCCTGAAGCAATGATTCAGACCGTGAAAGGATTATTTTATGAAAAAGACTGTTATGGTTGTCTTGTTAGCGGCGATAATATCCATCATAACTGTGGTACCAAGAGCATTGGCAGGCGATGTTCCTGGCATTATCATTGATGGGACCGCTACGGTAATCCTCCCGGAATCTTTTGAACAGAATTCAGAACTAATGGTTCCCATTCGTTCAATGGCGGAAGCTTTGGGAGCAAGCATAGAATGGGATGGGGCAAAGAAGTGCATACGAGGTGGTCGCCAGGAACACTCATTTGAGCTATTTCTTGATAACCTGCAGGGATCCATTGATGGGCAGCCTGTATTTCTGAACCAGCCTGTTAAAATGCTTGATGGGCAAAGTTTTGTTCCGCTGAGCTTCCTGTGTGATGCACTGGGGGCGCGGTGGGTCCAAAGGGATAGGACTAACTGGGTTTACGATCTAACAATACCAGGTCAGGAATCGTTATATTTACCGGCGAATAATCCACAGCTTGGAATTATAGGATTATCACAAATCGGCCAGGGAGAATATTTTAGTATGTACCTGGATAATATGGAGTCAGGCGATTCAGTTACTTTGCAGACTAACCTGAAGAATCGGGCTAATTTTTCATCGGTTGGAAAAACGAGGCTTCTACTGCTTCCAATTTCTTGGACCCAGTCCCCGGGATCTTATTTTGTGAGCGTTAAGATTCAAAGAGAAGGACATGAGATCCTGTGGGCCAATCAAGTGATCCGAGTGCTGCCTCGAACATTCAGGACTCAATATCTTACGGTATCTGCCAAGACAGCGGCTTTGTGCGGGGATGACAAATGGGCCTTGGACAAGCCTTTCTGGGATCGGGGATTGGCAGTCTCGACCGATTACCCCTTATGGTCAGGGCCTTTTATCAGACCGGTTTTGGGGCGGATAAGTACCGAGTTCGGATCGATCAGAATCGTAAATAAAGGGGCGCCATCCAGGCATTCAGGTCTGGATATAGCGGCGCCTGCCGGGACGATAGTGCAGGCTTCCCAAGGAGGTACAGTTACCTTGTCCATGTATCTCAACATTACAGGCAATACGGTTTTCATTGACCACGGGTGCCGATTATTCAGCATCTACTGCCATTTGAGCAAAATCAACGTTCAAGAGGGCCAGGAGGTCAAGAAGGGAGACCCAATAGGTCTGGTGGGTAACACTGGTTTTTCTACCGGACCTCACCTGCATTGGTCAACGCAGTTGAATGGAGTATACATTAATCCAGCACTGTTGGTGGATCCGAGCACAGCCCCAAAGACCGTTTCAGAACTCCAGGGCGTCAATAAATCTGATTAGGACAATTATGAGTATTAACATCCGTGTAAAACCAAAAACATGGTGTTTATGAGACCTGGTGCTGCTGGAAGTGCATCAGTTTGGCTGTAATGATTGTCAGCTCAGTGGGGGTTGAGATCGAATATCCAAACAGACGGCGTTGATTATTATCTGGCACAAATAGATAAAAGCAGGACCCCAACACTAAGTAGGGGCCCTGCCGTTTCGGAGAACTGAATACTGAATTACTGACGATATTAAAAGGCAAACTGAGCAGTGCCTTCCAGGTTATCAATAAAGTCCTTCAACCTGGGAAGCGAAGTTCTGGAGTATATATTTTTTCTTGAGCTTAAGGGTTGGTGTTACTTCGCCCAGTGCTTCACTGAACTTACGATTGATGATAGCGTATTGCTTGATGCGTTCAAATTCCTCCAGTTCCTTATTAACAGCTTCAACTTCCTTGGCGATGATGGCTTTGAGCTGCTCGTTCTGAATGAAGTCATCCCCAACCTTAACACACATCCGAGCAGTACCCTCGCCCATATACTCGACCTGGGACTCGTCAAAGGGGATACCTTCTTTTTTAAAGTAGTTGACGAATGCGTCAAAGTTCGGACCAATCAGCGCACCAATATACTTGCGGTCATCGCCGACTGCGAAGGCTTCGGCAACCCATGAACTAACGGCAAATTGTCTTTCCACTTTACTGGACGCCACGTTCTTGCCGGTATCCAGCACGATGATGGTCTTTTTACGGTCTACAATCTTGACATAACCATTCGGCAGTATTTGTGCAATGTCTCCGGTCCGGAAATATCCGTCTTCGGTGAATACTGCTGCAGTTTCATCTGGGTTGTTCCAATAACCCAGGAAAATATTGTCGCCCCGGGCCAGCAATTCACCATCCTCGTCCAGCTTGATCTCCACTCCCGCATTCGCAAGTCCTACAGATCCAGGCAGGATAGCATCCACCGGATTCGAGGTGATGGTATTGCAGCTCTCGGTCAGACCATAGCCTTCAATGACCCGAACTCCCATGGCCAGGTAGAGCTTGTTGAGGTCAGGGGACAATGCAGCAGCGGCCGACCAGGCAGCGCGGTATCTTCCCCCCAGCATCGCTCTGACCTTGCTGAATACCGCGGCATCAACCGCTTTGTATTTGGCCTTGAGCTCTTCATCCAGCCCCTCGGTCAGGTCTATTCCTTCTGTCATGTCGACGCAGCCGTACTCATCCGATATTTTATCGATGACGGCCAAGCCGATCTTAACAGCCCCGTCAAAGGCAGCCGCTCCCTCGGGGGTTGCCGATGCCATATCTCTTAAGGCTACAAAAATGCGTTCATAGATGCGGGGGACTGACATGAAAACCGTGGGTTTGAATAGCTGGATGTCTTGCATGACAGTGGAAGGGTTCTGGGCATAGGCGATCTTGGTACCCATGGATATAGCATGATACTGTCCGCATTCCCGCTCATAGGAGTGAGCCAGGGGTAAAAATGACAGGCAAACATCGTCCGTGTCCCAGGGGATGGACCAGCGCGCATCGCGATTCATGGCCGCATTAATAGAAAAATGAGAATGGACGGCTCCTTTTTGCAGACCTGTAGTGCCGGAGGTATAGATGATGGTCATGAGGTCGTGAATATCTACTGCCCGCCAACGTCTTTCATAATCCAGGGGATTTTGTACCAGATGTCTGGTTCCCAATTCCCTGAGTTGAGCCAGGCTTAATACCTTGGGAAGGTCGCTTGTAAATCCCTCTTCAAAGACGATGACCTTTTCCAGGGTTGGCATAGAATCCCATTCAGCCAGGGTACGCTGAAGCATGTCGGTATTTTGCACCAGGAGCAGCCGGGATCCGGAATCATTGACGATGAAAGCCAATTCTTTGGCGGATAGTGACGGATAAACAGTAGCGGAAACCGCCCCTGCATTCACAATTGAAAAATCCGCCCACAACCATTCAGGGCAGTTGTAGCTCATTAGGGCT
>CAZDND010000154.1:0-4430 GCA_964506825.1 uncultured Syntrophothermus sp. | reverse complement strand
GTGGGGGTGCCTGAATGGAGTTAACTGTTCTGGTAACGCTCGGAAGGCATTTTCAAAGCCAGGTGCGCGACATTTGATTTCAATGGAACCACTAAACCGGGGATTTTTCCCGGTTTAGTTCGTATATACTGGTTTTGGTGGTTGGCCATGGGTGATCAAAGAGGAAAAACTCTCTGGTTAATCGAAATTGTTAAGGATCAGGGGCGAAAAACAATTGCCCTGGGAAAGGTGATGGTACATGAACTACCTCACCCTATACAGACAGTGGCGTCCCCAGACTTTCGGGGAAGTGGTCGGACAAAAAAACACGGTGACAGGCCTGCAGAATGCCGTCCGGGATGGTAAACTGGCTCATGCCTACTTGTTCTATGGTCCCCGGGGCAGCGGCAAGACCAGCCTGGCCAAAATTTTTGCCAAGGCAGTCAACTGCATGAGTCCCGTCGACGGAGAACCCTGCAATAAGTGCCCATCATGTACGGATATCAACAACGGTTCGTTCATGGATGTGCTGGAAATTGATGCGGCTTCCAACCGCGGTATTGACGAAATCAGGGATCTGCGGGAAAAAGTCAGGGTCCTGCCGGCGCAGGGCAAGAAGAAAGTCTACATTATAGATGAAGTTCATATGCTGACCACGGAGGCTTTCAATGCGTTGCTGAAGACGCTGGAAGAGCCTCCGGAATCGGTGGTCTTTATTCTGGCCACGACGGAAGCCAACCGGGTTCCGGGCACGGTATTGTCGCGCTGCCAACGCTATGCGTTCACCCGGCTGTCGACCGCTGAAGTGGTGGGCAGACTGGAGGAGGTTGCTGGCTCCCAGGGGGTTAGAATCTCCGGGGATGCCCTGCAGGTCATGGCTCGAAGGGCTAACGGCAGCCTGCGGGATGCCCTCAGTATCATGGAACAATGCCTTTCGTTTCGGGAAAATGACATTGGGGTGTCAGAAGTTCTGGATGTTCTGGGGCTGGTCAACCAGGAAACCCTGGCGGAAATATTTCGCGCTATGTTGGGCCAAGAGACCTCCCAGGTGCTGGGGTTGATCAACGATCTGCTAAAACAGGGCAAAGAGCCTATCCAGATAGCCCGGGATGCGTCCTTGTGCGCACGCGATCTCTTGCAGCTCCGTTTGCTGGGAGCACAGGCTGAAATGATGGTAATGACCCCCGATTCCCTGCAGCAAATAATGGGAGGTTACGCCTCGATACCACCGATGCGGCTTTCGCAAACGATCAAACACCTGTTGAAATTGGCGGATGAATTGCGTTACAACGAAGGACAGCGGTTCTTATTGGAAGTGGGATTTATAGAGGCCATGGAGTTATTGGGGGAATCGACACCTCAAACCGTGGCCCCGGTTAAAAAAGATCGGCCGGCAGCCCGCAAGCCAACACCGGCTGCAGAAGCTCCCCCGGCTCAATCAGCTCCGCCCTCAGCAGCAGACGGAGGCCCGTCTCCGTGGGACAGCGTGTTGGAAAAGGTCAAAGCGAATAAGGTAACGACTCATGCTTTATTAGCCCCGGCAACAGTGATTGGAATCGACGATAAAGTATTGAGCTTGGGATATGGACCCGAGAAGAAATTTCACCGGGAAAAAATGGAAGAAAAGGGCAACCAGGAAATTCTTCAGCAGGTGCTTCGGGAGGTTTTCGGGCATAGCCTGGAGATCAGACTGGTGGCACTGGAGGAGGTTGCCGAGCAATCTGAGGTAGTAAGGAAAGCCCTGGAGGTTTTTGGGAAAGACCGGGTTAAAATCGCAGAATAGGGAGGAATGGGATAATGAGTTTTGGCAACATGAGCAAGATGATGAAGCAGGCCCAGAAGATGCAGGCGGATATGGCCCGCATGCAGGAGGAGCTTAAGAAGAGAGAAGTAGAGGCTTCGGCGGGCGGCGGGGTAGTTGAAGTCCGGGTCAGCGGCAAACAGGAATTACTGGCCATTAAGATCAAGCCGGAAGCGGTTGATCCTGAAGATGTGGAAATGCTGCAGGACTTGGTGCTGGCGGCAGTCAATGAAGGGTTAAGGAAGAGTCAGGAGATGGTCGCGGAAGAAATGTCCAAAATCACCGGAGGATTGAATATTCCTGGTTTGACTTAGCAGCAAAGATTATCGAGCCCAGGGATTCGCATAGGACGGAGGACCCGTTGGTGGATTGCGCGGTTCTATTGCATTCGGATCCCAGCAGGAGGATTATTATATGCGCCTAGCGATTCCATTGCAGCGGCTGGTTGACGAGTTCGCCAAGCTTCCCGGGATAGGTCCCAAGACCGCCCAGCGGTTGGCTCTGCACATAATGAGAACGTCCACCCCGGAGGCGGCTGGATTAGCGGATGCAATTGTAAAGGCCAAACAACAGGTGGTTCCTTGCAGCAGCTGCGGGTTTCTGACAGATGTTGACCCCTGCGCCGTGTGCAGCGATACGGAACGGGATGAGACCCTGTTGTGCCTGGTGGAGGAATCTCAGGATGTGATTGCCATCGACCGTACCGGCTTCAATGGGAAATATTTTGTCTTGAACAACAGCCTGCAGCTGATGAACGGACTGGATCTGCAGAAAATAGATTTTCCGCTGATATTGCGGATACTTGAGGAGCGGGGGGTCCGGGAGATAATCGTCGCTACCAACCCCACTATTGATGGCGAAGTGGTAGCCCGCTACATTGCGGAAACCACCCGTTCCAAAGGCATTAAGGTATCCAAGCTGGCCTATGGACTGCCCATTGGCGGAGATATTGAGTACATAGACGAAATTACCCTGCGCCGATCCTTTGACGGGCGATTGGAAGTATAGCTGAGGGGGTTCGGGGCCAATCAGGCCTTGGTCCGGCTTGATGGGCGTTAGGCGATCTGTTTCCGTGACAACTGATCTCTTGGTCAGTTGGACCCAGATAACCTGGCAACGGATTACGTAGGATAGAATGGTTGACCGTTGCCGGACCATGGCGACCGAAGGAATGTAGGGGACAGGTCCCCGGTACGTTCCTTTTTCTTTGGTTCCGGGGGATCTTTATTACGCCGGATGGAAACTTAATCTGCTCTTAACCAAAACTTAATAATAATAGCCGCATTAATTTAATATCGGGGCTTACATATGGTTCCAAAAGGCGGATATATGGTGTAAAATAAGAGAACGCAACCGACTTTATGATGCAATAATCTTAATTATTGTATCATATTTATCTAAAGGCCCTTTTGGGGGCGATATTCGAGTATGCTCGTCCATTGACAGCCTTGAGTATCGCAGATATTTAGCCCCCTCAAGATGGATGGGTTGTCAAATTGAATCATGATACGGAGGGAACAGGATGGCAAGAAAATTAAAGACCATGGATGGGAATGCGGCGGCAGCCCATGTAGCTTATGCTTTTACCGACGTGGCAACCATTTATCCGATTACCCCATCTTCTACCATGGCGGAAATTGTTGACGAGTGGTCAGCCAATGACCGCAGGAACATCTTCGGGCAAACCGTCGATGTGGTGGAATTCCAATCGGAAGGCGGAGCTGCGGGAGCCCTGCACGGATCACTGGCAGCCGGCGCTCTAACCACCACCTTTACTGCCTCCCAGGGACTGTTGCTGATGATCCCAAATATGTACAAAATTGCGGGCGAACTGCTTCCGGGAACCATGCATGTGAGCGCACGGGCCTTGGCAACTCATGCCCTATCGATTTTTGGCGACCAATCGGACGTTATGGCCTGCCGCCAGACGGGATGGGCCATGCTGGCTTCCGGCAGCGTCCAGGAAGTTATGGACTTGGCGGGGGTGGCTCATTTAAGCGCCATCAAGGGGCGGGTGCCCTTCCTCCATTTCTTTGATGGTTTCAGGACATCTCACGAACTTCAAAAAATAGAAGTGCTTGAATACGATGAATTGGCTGGCCTGGTGGACAACGAGGCCATCAGCAGGTTTAGAGAAAATGCCTTAAATCCGGAACATCCGGTCATCCGGGGCACTAACCAAAACCCTGATATATTTTTCCAGGAGCGCGAGGCATCGAACCGTTTTTATGATGCGGTTCCGGCTATCGTGGAATCATATATGGAAGAGATATATAAACTGACCGGGAGAAAATACGGGCTCTTCAATTACTACGGAGCTGAAGACGCCGACCGGGTCATGATCGTCATGGGGTCAGCCAGTGAGAGTGCCGAGGAGGTAGTCGACTACCTGAACGCCCGTGGGGAAAAGGTGGGAGTGATCAAGGTCCATCTCTACCGCCCCTTTTCAGTCAAGCACTTTCTGGCCGTTATGCCTAAGACTGTGAAGAAAATCGCGGTCATGGATCGCACCAAAGAGCCGGGCTCATTGGGCGAGCCGCTATATCAGGACATTTGTACAGCCTTCTTTGAAATGGGCAGCCATCCCCTCATCGTAGGCGGACGTTACGGTCTGGGTTCTAAGGATACGACGCCGGATCAGATTCTGGCG
>CAZDND010000153.1:0-4436 GCA_964506825.1 uncultured Syntrophothermus sp. | reverse complement strand
GAGGATGTCCGCAGTGCACCCTGGCCGGGATTTTCGAGGCTTTGGGGATCGAAAACGATGATGTTTTTAAGTCGGCTACGGCGTTGGCTGACGGGGTTGGTTTGACCGGAAATGGTCATTGCGGAGCCCTTTCAGGGGGGGTGATGGCCATTGGTTACCTGTTTGGCCGAGAGAGGGAGGACTTCAAAAGCGTGGGTAAACTGATCAAAGCCAGCATTTTAGCCAAGAGGCTGCATGATGAATTTGTTCAAAAATATGGCACCGTTCGATGCGCTGACATCCAGACCCGCAATCTGGGCAGATTTTTCAATTTGTATGACCCAGAGGAGATGGAGGCAGCTTCCCGGGCGGGGATGCCAGAGCATTGTTCGACTTTGGTGGGAGAAACGGCCCGCATGGCAGCCAGAATAATTATGCAAGAGCAGGCTCGGCAGGCGTCTAAAAAGGGCTGAGGTCAGGAGGCTTGGCATTACACGACGATCTGGCTGGACGGCGAAGCTACAGGAAGAGAGATTTGGATTGGCGGTACGGTTAGCAGCTTTGCTTTTTCGCCGGATCTCCATTGATAGATAAAATCCACTATCCCCCCGGATGCACGAACCCGGGGGGATAATGGCATCTATTCCTTCTTGGCTTCCGGGTAAAAAGAGGCCAAGGCTGACATAGGATTAAGCATACCGCCAATCATGGTGATTGGGTATCTGAAACCAACCCGCTTGAGAAGATCCATGCCCTGCAGGGCCCGGCTTAGGTCTTCCGGTTTGAGGGCGATGACGATCTCATCATCGGCTACTTGCCCCATGGAGCGTTCACCATAACAGGGTATGGCCAGGGAAGGACGGCCGGTTTCATAACACTGGGCCAGAGAATCTGCACATGCCCCCTCGCCAATAAAGAAGAATGGGAAACGTTCATATTTTATCTTTTGGAGGCCGCACATTATCATCATTATTTGGGCGGGGTTGCCATATATGAGGATGACTTCCGGGTCAAATTTGACCTTTTCCAGAGGACCCAGGACAATGGCTTCCCCAGGGGGTATGCGCGGATAATCGTTTTGCTGAACCATGGCTTCCTCTGGAGAAGGCATCCAGGTTCGGGACAGCATTTGAGATTCCTCCTGCATGGTCTGGTCGCTTACCGGCATAAGTCCATGAATCCGTTTGCAGCGTTCAAGCATCCCATCTTCACGAGTTATTCCCACGGTCATCCCCAGCACCCGTGCTAAATAGGGCATCTGACAAAAGGTGCAGGTCTTGTGCCAAGGCTTGACTCCTTCGATTTGCGCCATTTCTGATGCCAGGGCTAGGTTTTTGAAGGCCACTGGATAAGTCCTGAGTCTTAAGTCGTTTGAAAGTTTCCTGCTTTCATCTGCCAAGTTCATACGCTGATATACCTCCTCAAAATTGATTGCTTTGGTTACAAAGGCTTAGCCGTTTAGTGCCAGAAAATGAAAAGTCAGCGGACCCTGAAATTTATAGGCTGCAGGGTACGGCGGATCCTGCAGATTTTATCCCATTATATCAAGATATTGGCTTCATTATCAGTATTAAGTAATCTTTCAAAGGGAATAATGGGGTGAGGCAGGTGATATAATGGGTAGCAGGTGGAATTTATAATAACTCAACAGCAAGTCTCGACATAGGAGGAGGATTTATGAAGCGAAAAGTACTGATTGTGGGCGGGGTTGCCGGTGGGGCGAGTACCGCAGCCCGGCTCCGGAGATTGGACGAATTTGCCGATATCATCTTGTTCGAGCGCGGAGAGGATATTTCTTTTGCTAATTGCGGATTGCCTTATTATGTAGGAGGAATCATCAAAAATCGGAGCTCACTGCTGGTTCAGACTCCCATGGCGATGAAACAAAGATTCAACATTGACGTGCGGACCTTTAGTGAGGTGGTACGCATAAAAACCGATCAAAAGATCATTCAGGTAAAAAACCTCATCAATGGTGACTTGTATGAGGAAGGATACGACTACCTGGTGCTTTCTCCCGGAGCGGCGCCATTCAAGCCCCCTATTCCAGGGATAGATCTCCCCAATGTATTTACAGTCCGCAATATTCCCGACAGTGACCGGATCAAGCAGTGGGTTGCCAACGAAGGAGCTGCGGCTGCAGTGGTCGTGGGGGGTGGATATATCGGACTGGAGATGGCAGAAAATCTGAGTCGTGCTTGTGTCAAGGTTACCTTGGTGGAAGCTGCCGATCAGGTCATGGGTACCCTGGACAAGGAAATGGCCAATATTGTCAGTTGTTATCTGCGCCGCAAGGGGATAGACGTGATTTTGAACGATAGGGTTGTCTCTTGTGAGGGAGAAGGCCGGGTGAAGGAAGTGAAACTGGATGGAGGCAAGATACTGCCGGCGGATCTGGTGGTTTTGGGAGTCGGTGTCCAGCCTGAAATAGAACTGGCCCGGGAGGCAGGCCTGGAAATCGGATCGGCTCGGGGAATTGCTGTAAATGAACATCTACAGACCTCGGATCCATTCATCTATGCATTAGGAGATGCCATCCAATTCAAGCATTTTATCAGCGGCATCGAAACCAACATACCCCTTGCCGGCCCAGCCAACAAACAAGGGCGGATAGCCGCAGAGAACATTTGCGGGCGCTCGTCAAAATATAAGGGAACCATGGGAACCGGTATTGCAAGGATATTTTCCATGGTGGCTGCTTCGGTGGGCCTAAATGAGAAGACTTTAAAGAAGGAGGGAATGGATTACCAGACGTCATACACCCATCCAGCACCTCACGCCACCTATTATCCTGGAGGAAAAGTCATGAGTATGAAATTAATATTCGATCCGGGAAACGGCCGGATTCTGGGAGGTCAAATCGTCGGGTTTGAGGGCGTTGACAAGCGCATCGACGTTTTGGCCACCTGCATCAGCCAGGGATTGACGGTTTTCGACCTTCAGGAGTTGGAACTGGCATATGCCCCTCCATTTTCTTCAGCCAAGGACCCGGTCAACATGGCCGGATACGTGGCTGGCAATATCATCAATGGCGATATGGAAATTGTACACTGGAATGAGATATCAGATCTGAAGCGGCAAGGGGCTTTCCTAGTTGATGTTCGCACACCCCAGGAGTTCCGGAAGGGAAATATTCCGGGGGCGATAAATATACCGGTGGACAGTCTGCGAGATCGCATGACCGAGCTTCCCCGGGGTGAACAAATCGTATTATACTGCCAGATGGGCCTAAGGGGATATATTGCCGCCCGGATTTTGAAGCAGCACGGATATGATCAAGTCAGGAACCTTAGTGGCGGCTATATGACCTATAACTTTGCTGTAAATGAATAGTACAGGGATGGGCGTTCCCTGCTGTAAAATTGGAGCAGCTGGATGAATCCAAGTTATAATAGTGGAATGTACATAAATATGCGAGGTATATAAAATGATTGTCGATATGCACGTCCATCTGAATAACACTAAATACTGGTTGCCCGGGGCATTTAAGTTGGCCAAGGATTTCGCCCCGGGAAATTGTCTTTATGAAATTATGGACGAAAATGGCAGTACGCACCCTGAGAGATATCTTGCCTATATGGATCGAGTCGGGATTGATTATTCGGTTCTCATGAGCAGTGTTTTTACGCTGGAATGGGTGGAAGGCAATTGTATGGGATATGAAAGGCTGCTGCCTTTTTATTCCATCGATCCCCGAAAATCAATCGACCCGGCCAAGGAACTTGAGGAAGCTATCATTTCCAGGGGATTCAAGGGGCTCAAACTATATCCGACTTACCAATGGTTTTATCCCAACGACCCCATGGTATATCCAATTTACGCCAAGGCCCAGGAAATGGATATTCCGATCATATTCCATACCGGCTCATCGGTATTTCCGGGTTCGAGGATCAAATATGGCAATCCACTTTTTTTCGACGACGTAGCAGTGGATTTCCCTGAGCTGAAAATGGTAATGGCTCATTCTGGTCGAGGGTTCTGGTACCAGGAAGCATACTTCCTGTCACGATTGCATCGCAATCTCTATATGGAGATTAGCGGTTTGCCGGTGAAGAAACTGCTGCAGCTGTTTCCGGAATTAGAAAGAAACTGCAGCAAGGTGATCTTTGGCAGTGATTGGTCGGCTTCTCCAGGGCCGGAACAGATGATCGCTGATTTTCGTGGCCTGGGTATGAGCCGGGAGGCCCAGGATATGATCCTGGGAGGCAATGCCGCGCAGCTCTTAAAATTGGCAACCTAAGATCCAAAGCCTGGGAGAGGAGTTGGATCTTAGGTGTTGGCAGTACTTGACCGAAACGGCCAGCTGTTGTTGGAAAACCCTGGCTGATGTGTTAATAGCGGGGTGTTGATCTCGTTACGAACCAAGTTGTCTCGTTGATTTACAGGATTAAAACCAGGATTCTGGAAGGCGAATGCGGGATTTGTGTGTTTGCTATCCGGTCGCCAAATTGCCTCTT
>CAZDND010000152.1:0-4470 GCA_964506825.1 uncultured Syntrophothermus sp. | reverse complement strand
AAGGTGGCCTATTTTTATTCCAGCATCTGGCCTAATATTAGGGTAGCATCAACAGAAAGGGAAAGGTACCAATTCAGCTCCCCATCCAGGCGTATTTTATGGGAGCGGTTGGTTAATCATATGGTTGTTCGTAACATGATACAATAAATTCGCAAGTTAAATGTCTGGGGGAAAAACCATGTTGGACAGCCTGAAGCAAAATGCAAAGCGGCTAAAAAAAGAGGTATACGTCTTGTATTTGGTTTACTCCCACCCGGGTGTGCCATGGTATAAGAAATTATTTATCCTGTTGATCATTACCTACGCTTTTAGTCCCATAGATCTGATTCCGGATTTCATCCCGGTTCTAGGAGCTCTTGATGACCTGTTCCTGATTCCTTTGGGAATTATCATCGCCATGAAAATGATTCCGAAAGAGATTTGGGATGAATGCCGGCTTAAAGTTGATGAGGGCTTTCAAATCGATAAAAGCTTCGGACGTTATGGGGCGGTCCTGGTCGTAATTTTGTGGCTGATCGTAGGAGCCTGGGTGTTGAGAAGCGTTTTGGCGCATCGATAGACCCCGTCAAACAAGAGAACCGTCCCCTTGTTTGGGGCATAAACATCCGTGTAAATCTGAGATTGTTAGTGATATAATTTCCTTAGTCGCTGGTTCATTTTCGCACAAAAAAGATCAGCTGCATATTTTACAGGTGATGGAGCTCACCTCGCTCACCAGGCGAAACAGCTATGCTAATGGCTCCTATCTTTGGGGATAGGAGTCTTAATTTTTGCTTTTATGCCCATCCAAGAGGAGGGCGGTATAGTAAAAGCCTGGTCTATTGAATTGAGAAAGAGGTCGATTTTTGAATGGCAGCTGACCCTGATATGATGAACCAGACCAAGGAATTTTTGGCGGAAATCCAGTCCGTATGCGCTGAGTTCCAACTCCATTCTCTGGACAAGACCCTGGGCAGCATCAACAATTTCGCAGCCCAGAATCAATATCTGGATGTGGCGGTCTTAGGGCAATTTAAAGCTGGCAAAAGCTCATTTCTCAACGCCTATTTGAATCGAGCCCTGTTGCCGGTAGGCGATATTCCGGTTACCTCGGTGATCAGCCGCATTCACTATGGCGAGCAGGAGAGGGCTAAGGTTACATTCCTGGACGGCAGCACTCGAATGATCGGCATGGATGCCATTACCGACTATGTTTCTGAATCCGGCAATCCGGGCAATATCAAGCAGGTTATGGTGCTTGATTTGGAGTCGCCGAGCCTGGAGAAAATCCAAGCCTTGCGGTTGGTGGATACCCCGGGAATCGGCAGTGTCTGGCAGCACAATACCGAAACCACCACCAGCTGGTTCCCGGAAACGGGTGGAGTCCTGTTCCTGATCAGCGCGGAAAGACCGATATCGGAGAGCGAACTCGCCCTTCTGCAGGAAATCTATCGATATTCGCCCGAGATCGCCATTGTGATTACCAAGACTGATCTTTTCAGTGAGGACCATCTCCTGCAGATCGAAGCGTTCATCGCCCAAGTTATTTGCCGTAATTTTGATTGTGAATTTCCCATCCTACGTTACTCGGCCCACAAGGACAGCAGTCGCTATAATGAGGAATTGGAGCAAAAAATCTTCCTGCCCCTGGCTCAGGACCGGGACCAGAAATACGAGGCCATCCTGCAGCACAAAATGGAGTCTCTGGCTGAAAGCTGCCTGACCTATTTACATATCGCCTATCAGGTTTCCCAGAAACAGGAGTCGGAAAAAGGTCAACTCAAGGCGACAATTTTGGATGAGCATCTAAATTCGCCCTTTGTGCGCCGCGAACTTCTGCTCATCAGCAGCAGTTACAAGGAAAAGACCCGTGCAGCGGTCAAGCAATATCTGGCTGCCTTCCGCCCGGGTATAGAAACTCGACTCACCCAGGGATATACAGTCGCTTTTGACAGCTGGAAGGGCAATCTCTATGGGGTAACCCGGCAGTTTGAACAATGGCTCAATTGGTCGCTGCACGGTGAACTACAGACTATCTTGCTCAACGAGGAGAAGTCCTTCGAGCTGCTCAGTGCCGTAAAAAAACACCTGGCCTTTTACCTCAAGTCGTTCCGGGAGAGGCTCAGCCACAACCTGGAACAGGTCCTGGGGGTGCAGCCCCAGATGGAGCAATGGGAGATAAATATCGGTGAACTGGAGCGACCCGACATCTCCATCAGCCGGGCGTTCGATTCCCATATGGACCTGCTGTGGTTTCTGTTCCCGATGGTAATATTCCGCAATATTTTTCGGCGACATTTCTTAAGCCAGATACCTAAGGAAATTGGAAAGAACTTGCACCGCCTGACCTCGGACCTGAACGAGAAAATCAATAAGGAGATCGATAATTTAATGGCCCAGGCACGGACCTATATGAACCAGGAAATCGATTTGATCGAATCTTTGCTGACCGAGCAACCTGGCGACAGTGCCTATATATTGGAACGGATCAACGATATCAGTCGTCGAATTGGCAAGCCGGAAAGGTAAAGCGTACATTGACTCCTGTTTAGGAGATTTGTTGTCATGCCTTTTTTGTTTTCAGTGTTTGGCGCGTGACCAGGCGGCCCACAATGGATCCGATCAAAGACTTAGCCGGGTTGAGTTGCACATCATAATAATACTTTGAGGTAAGCCAGCCGTGGGCTTCATAGTAATCGCGGTCGGTCTCCAAACCGCCCCCCACCTTATGGACGGCCTGCACGGCACGGAAAAATACAGCTTGTTTTAGGGTTGGAATGGGAAGGCGGGAATCATGCAGCTGTCCGTGGAAATTTGCGGCGGCTTTTTTGATGGCGGCCCCTTTCTGACGCTCTTCTGACAGTAAAGGTTTTTCCCAGGGAATAGTCAAAGCCAGCCCCGGGCTGACATTAAAACCCCAATAAGCTGCTAACTCATTGAGGTAATCGACCACCTTATCGCCCCCGATCACACCCTGAGAAACAATAGCCATACTTGTTTTGCCAAAAAAACAGGGGCGATGGAAGATGTAGGCCATTCGATCGAGCAGGTTTTTAAGCAAGGACGTTACCTGCAAAGAATATATCGGGGTGGCGAAAATAACTCCATCGGCTGACATCATTCGATCATAAATTATGTCCCGGTCATCATCCAGGGGACAGAATTTTTCGCCTTTGGATAGGCACAATTCGCAGCCCCGGCAACTATTCAGCTGCAGGTCCTTTAAAAAGATGTAATCGAAATTTACCGCACCCAGTCGATTCAGTTCCTGCTCAAACTGGGTTACAACCTTAAAGGTGCTCCCTTTGCGGGGGCTGCCCATAATTACCGCTATGTTTTTGGCCACCATTAACACTCCTATATCCAAAAGATTATTCCTGAGCTGCCAACCGGAAATACTCCTTCTGAACTCCGAATTTGATCAAATTAAATCTAACATTTCTGTACTGCAGAATCGACCATAATTTTCGATTTACTGAGCCAGGATATTCGCGGGTACCCAGCATAAAAATGCTTGTCTGGCAGCCTTGGAGTCGATCCCATTGATAAATCTTTCTGGAATCCAAAGCTTTGTTTGTGTTGTATCATATAGGAGCAGACAGTCATCGCATGGACTGAATTTGCAGGATTTGGGCTCAAAGTAATGTGATCGGAGTTGGAGTGCGTGGATCAAAATAACGCCCTAGATTGGGAAAAACAAAGGGCAACTAAAACGGTGAACCGGATCGGCTATATTTCTTCACTATCGTTGGCGTGGCTGACAGTAGTGACTTGGGTTATCGCGATGTTCACCCCGCCAATCTCGGGACCATTTAGTTCAGGAGCCATCACGTCCTATCCTTATCTAAACATCATGGCTCGCTTTCCGAGGGATTACTTTTGGATGTATCCGGCCATGGTGCTGGTGTTGGTTTTTGTGGTGTACCTGGTGTGTGTCGATCAAAATGCCAGCCGGGAGCGAAAGATATTCAGCCGCACTGCGCTGTCATTGGGCTGTCTATCAGCCGGCATTTTGTTTGTCGACTATTTCGTGCAAATATCGGTTATTCAACCCAGTTTGTTAAATGGGGAGTATGATGCCATAGCACTATTCACCCAATATAATCCCCATGGGCTGTTTATTGCCATGGAAGAGGCAGGGTATCTGATCATGTCGATAGCAATCTTGTTTTTGACACCGGTTTTTGCCGGTTCGGGGAGGATAAGAGCTGCTTTGAGGTGGACGGCAGGTCTCAACTTCACATTTACCATGCTTTCCTTGGCCGTCATTTCTGTCATCTATGGACTGGGCAGGGAATATCGTTTTGAAGTGGCTGTGATTACCTTTGACTTTTTGGCCCTGATCTTGCTCGGCTTGCTTTCCGCCCGGTTATTCAAGAGATGGGAAGCGGACTAGTTACCGCCAGTGATACTGGTGAAGTTCTCCTGATTGAAAAGCGGGCACTATAAACAGGCCGGGGAGCATCCAAGGTTTTGGCGTTCAACATTTCG
>CAZDND010000151.1:0-4501 GCA_964506825.1 uncultured Syntrophothermus sp. | reverse complement strand
GCCCGGGAGTCTGACGGCCCCGGAGGTCAAGGATTACCTTAAAGAAAAGATTGCTAAGTACAAGATCCCGGAATTTGTGGAGTTCATGACCGAGTTTCCCATGAATGCCACCGGGAAGGTCACCAAGAATGATCTGAAGTATATACCCAAATAACAGACGCATCATAGTCAGCCATGAAGGGCACGACTTCCTAATCAGGGGGCTTCGTGCCCTTTATTCATTTCAATTCCACTCCTTCCGGTGGGGGATTAGTATATTTTACCTTTCCAAGAGCCTTGAGGCGCTTCGACTCGGATTCAGCGATATTGGATTTACTACCGCCGAGCCCTTCGAGGGACAGCGGGAAATATTGTTGGACCGGCAGGACAAATATGCCTGGACTCTCCCCCGGGGCCTGGATTTAATGAGGGGGACCGAACCTAAAAGCATATTTCCTGAAGCGAAAACCATTATCGTATTAGTAAATAATTATTTTCAGGAGGCTTTTCCTCCTTCCATGTCCGGGAAATTCGGACGTTGTTATATGAACGATGACAGGATGATCAAAGATGACCTTTACCAGAGAATCAAATCCTTCCGAAATTTTTTGCGAGAAGACGGAATTGACTCCAAAATCGGCAACGACCTCCCTCAGCGCTTGACGGCGGCCCGGGCAGGGTTGGGTACTTTCGGCAAGAACAACTTTTTCTACTCCAGGCGGGCCGGCCGGCAGAGTTCCTGGATGATCATCGTATCCTGCCTGATTGACCGGGAGTTGGCTCCGGATACACCTACGGTGGGGGTCGCTTGCCCGAAATGGTGCAAAAATACCTGTATTGTTTCCTGTCCCACGGGGGCGATTACGGGGCCCAATAAAATTGATCCCGGCAAGTGCATTTCCTATCTCAGTTATTACGAATATCGTGAAGCCATGGGGATGAAGGTTTATGGCTGTGACCGCTGCCAGGATGTCTGCCCCCGCAATGAAGCCTGGCTGGCCCAGGAACTGCCCCTGAGCGCCAAGGTGGCTGCCTGGGCCGACGATTTTGACTTGCCCAAGCTGCTGCACATGGATGTGGAATACTACCTGAGCAAGGTGCAGCCCCGGATGTTTTATATGCCCGCGGAGGAATTGTGGCGTTTTCAAATGAATGTGGCCCGGGCCATGGGCAACAGCCTGGACCCAAAATATATGGGCGATTTGGCGCGATGCCTGGAGGAAAACAGCGACGAAAGAGTGCGGGAAATGGCTGCCTGGTCCTTGGAAAAGCTTAGCCAGATCTAGCGGCTGGGCATCGATTTAGTAAATTTACGGATGACATAGGAAAAAGCGCCGGATTAGGGCCGGCCATCAAAAAACAGTCATGGTATCCTAAACCAGGTTATCAAAGCCAGAAGATGAGACCTATGGCCTCAGTCTTCTGGCTTTTACAATTAGAGTCCGCTTTTGGTCGTTTTGGCTTAATTCAAATATCTTGACACGATTCTTGTCAAGAAATTTTGTCAATGCCAAATCTGATAAATCTGACCATGCGGCCCCCATATTTTGTATAATTATCTTGAGGTGATGCCATCAACCATATTGCCCGAATTAAAACAGGTATGGGAGATACCTCCATCACAATTTCCCGAATTAGAGGATGGCATTGGTGCTGTTCCTTGTAATAGTTGTTTGAAAATCACTTACGAGGAGGAAACAAATGAACAAGAGATTTTTGTCTGCCGTAATGATCATGGCCCTGCTCCTATCGATGATGGCAATCAAGCCCGTGACGGCCAGTACCCAGTTGTTCTTCGAGGATTTTGAAGATTTTGCTGAAGGTTCTTATCCGACCACATTTACTGAGCAATACAATGGAAGCGGCAGCGCCAATCAGAAGGTGGTAGGCACTGAAGCATTTGACGGGTCCACCGGCCAGGTATTTCAGCTGGAAGGCCAATCGAGCTGGGCTTCCGAGCAGTATGTAAGGCTACCTGAAACCCTGCCGGCAAATCTGGTTGTGGATGCCTATATCAAGCCGATGACGACTACCCGCAATGCGGAATTGGCCCTGCGGGATCTCAGCAGCGGATCATGGGGAACCAGAATATCCAGTGTCTGGTTCGAAGGCAACGGCACCATTGTCGCCGTCAGGAACGGAAATGACAACGACCGGCTCGAGATCGGTACCTACAATGTTGGACAATGGTACCGGGTTACGCTGGACAATGACTTGGATAATCGTACCTATGATGTCTATATCGATGGAGAACTGGCAGCATCTGATCTCCCCATGCATCAGACCCTGGCACCCAAGGAAATGAGTCTGATCGCCCACAATATTGGGTTTAGCAGGGCTTATTTCGATGAGGTTGGTCTCTATGCTGAGTTGCCGGACCTATCAGACGGAACTCCCTCAGCCTCCAATGTAAATATTTCGGGATCTCCGGCCATCGGCGAAACCCTGACCGGCGAGTATGATTTTACCGGCAATTCGGAAAGCGGTACCACCTTCCAGTGGTTGGCGGATACCGGTTCCCAATCCGAGGTTTTCAACACCATGAATATTGCCGGAGTATTCAACAATCCTGAAGTCCCGGCAGAATTCGTGCTTTCGGCGCCAACAGTTATTTCCATTATTGATAACTACCACTGGAACAACGGTTACGGGGCTGATCCCGGGACTATTGCCCTTCGGGAAGCCGGTGGAACTTTGTATGGCCCCTGGGAGGCCACCGGATTGGGTGGTAATCTATATTGGGAAGTGAACCCTTATGTTGAATTGCCTGCCGGAACCTACACGATAATTGATTCTTCCAATGGCACATGGGCCAACAACTATGAATCCGGTTATCGAGGGATGACTATTGTCTACAAGGCCGATTACAGCGATGACTTTGCTCCGATAGCTGATGCCACCGAGCAATCGTATCTCCTATCCTCAGACGATATAGGTAAAATGATCAAATTCGAAGTGACCGTCAGTGACTCAAATGGGCTAACCGGCATACCGGTCGCCAGCAGACCTATCGGCCCGGTATCAGCCCCCGTAGCCCTGGAGGTGCTTTTTTCCGGCGGGACCGGCACCGAGCTCGATCCTTACCTGATTTCTACCGAGGCGGACCTCGCTAAGCTATCCCAGATGTCAAGAGAAGGCACCTCTTTCTCTGGCAAGTATTTTACCCAAACTGGAGACATCCAGCTTACTCAAAATTGGACCCCTATCGGTTGGCTCGGGTCCTACTATGATGTCAACCTGCCATTCAATGGTCACTACGATGGGCAAAGCTACAGCATCTCCAACCTGAACATAAGCTCCGGGATAAGCTGGGCGGGACTCTTTGCCATGGTAGGGACAGATGGCAGCTTGGAAGATATTGTACTGGAGGATGACATCACCGCTGGATACCTTTCCGGCGCGCTGGTCGGAGAAAACCTGGGACATATATCAGGATGTACGGTCACGGGCACCATCAGAGGGGCTGGTCAGTTTGGCGGACTGGTGGGCATGAGCCGCAACGGTCTGTTGGAAAACTGCCATTCCTCAGCAACGGTGATCGGGACCCAAGAGGCTGTCGGAGGCTTGGTGGGATACTCCGCTAATAGCTCTGGCACTGCTGAAGAGTCAATTGTAGGTTGTAGTGCCTCGGGCACGGTTTCAGGTGTTGCGAGGACCGGAGGCCTGGTAGGGACACTTCAAGGCGGCTTGTTATCGGAAAGTTTTGCCGTTGGTAATGTGAATGGATCAAACCAATACACCGGTGGCCTGGTGGGCGCCATTGAATCCGCCAATGGGTTTGTGGCGGCGGTGAAAAACTGCTATTCCCGGGCAGCGGTCATGGCTCCCAATACCTACTCCGTTGGCGGACTGGCCGGAGCCAATTGGTACGGAACCATTCAAAACAGTTATGCGGCCGGCCCCATAACTTTGGACGGAGTGACTGATGCTGGCGGATTGACCGGCAGCATTTATACGGGAGCGGTTGCTCAGGATAGCTTTTATGACTCGGATCTCTGCGGCCTTGCAGATATTGGCAAGGGTATCCCAAAAACCACCGCAGAGATGAAAGACGCAGCGACCTTCGGCACTTGGTCCTTCCCCGAGGTCTGGACCCTAAGCAGCGACAATGGTGGATATCCGGCCCTTGCATGGCAGGGATATACTCACGACGCAGCATCTGATGATGCAACCCTATCCGCGCTTTCTGCCTCAAGCATAGTGCTGACCCCGGCCTTTGATAGCGCAGTATACAGCTACACCGCAAGGGTAGCGAACAATGTCAGCTCCACCACCATTGCTGCGTCAACCCATGATAGCGGTGCCACCGTGGATGTGAACGGTTTGGCATCAACCAGCCGGGATATTCCCCTGATTGTGGGCGATAATGTCGTCACAGTTAAAGTCACCGCCGAAGATGGTATAACCACCCAAACCTACACCGTGACCATCAATAGGGCGGCCATTAGTTCTTCAGGCTCTTCAGGAGGCGGTTCCCATACCCTGCCGACTATTAGAGTCATCACCGAAGAACACCTTGGGG
>CAZDND010000150.1:0-4503 GCA_964506825.1 uncultured Syntrophothermus sp. | reverse complement strand
AGGTTCTTCTCCACAAAAAAGACCGTATAAACGTACACCACGGTCAAAACCATAGCAAATACCGTGTACACCAAACCCTTGGTCATCATGAACCGCAATTCCAGCATGCGGTACTTGTAGATGGCCACGGTGACTAAAATCGCATTGATAAAGTAGGCCAGAATATCCACTGGATATTTCCCTACAGCGGGGACTGCATTAAACAGGGACCCGATGAACATAATCGACATTCCCAATATGATGAGACTCATCTGCCCAAACTTGCTGTTGCCCTTCTTCAGACTGCTTCTGACCTTAAGCATTACCGCAAGCATGGTCGAGAAAATGAAGAAATACATTGGATAAGCCAATGAACCCAATGTGTAGTCGTAGGTGACTGCTGTGAATTGATAGCCGTTGACCGTCACCACTTCCAGTATGGCGCCGGATTTGTTGACTACGTAGCCCATCATGTCCACCGTGATCGCCAGGACTGCCAGTGCTCCCCAGACAACCAGACCAATCCTATTGACCGAGTGGGTTAAAACCGATACGAAACAATATAGAAGGTACGGAACTGCGATCATCCCGGCGATCATAACTTTGCCCCAAAACAGCACCCCGGGGTAAAGTTGATAGGACATGAAAACCGCCGACGCCGTGGAAACAATCAGGGCGGCAACCACCAGCATAAAGACCCGGATCATTCTATCTTTCTGGGATATGGTGAAAAAGAGCATCAGAATACAGTAGCTGGCTAAAGCTACAATGGGAACCGCCTTAAAGAATAATTGCAGCAGCGGCATTAGCCTACCTCTTCCTTGATCCCGCCCCGGGCTATCTTCAGTACCTCGATGACGTCATAAGGAGATGGATTCATTCTCCGGAGTCTGCGACCAAACAATCGATGGTAATCCATAATTACCCCTGAGGGCAATATGGACACTAACAAGGGATCAATCCCCAACAGGGACTTGAGATCCTGGTAATCGGCGTCAACATACCTAAAATATATGGACAAGTGTTCCTTGATAATTTGGGTTGTCATCGCCCCTCGGAACCCTTGGTCGCCAACCTCGACATAAAGATGCAAAAAAGCCCGCTTGCTCTTGTCGTATTCCTTGACAGCAAACCAATCCCTAATGTCCAATTTGGAAAGTTCCAGAGCCTCGTTGATAGTAGCCTCGGAAATCCTCGTAAATCCCGCAATATCAATCACCCGGGGATCACGATCCATATATGCAAAATGCGGAAGCTTGATCCCCATCTCGTCATCGCTGAGGGTGAGGCACCTGAACATGTCGCCGGTACGGTACCGGGCAAATGCGCCCCCTTTAAAATTGGAAATCACTATCTCGTATTCGTTCCCGGCGATAAGCTCATTTATAAGATAGGTCTTGGGAGCATATTTTGAATCATCCAAGCTCTTTTCCAATTCGGTCCTGGGGATGAATTCATAAAAACACCCGTCAGGAATCAGTACCATGCCATTCTTGCCCCAGGACTCAACTGCAATACAGGCGCTCTCGGTGCCTCCGAAAATCTCCAAGGGCCTTACGCCCCACAATTTTTCAATCTTCTTCTTCAGCAACGCCGTGTCCGTTCCGGTGCAGACCAACCCCTTCAGGTTCCATACATCCTTTGGCAGAATGGGGTTTTTATCTCTCTTTTTTCTGATCCACGCTTTGAGCAGCCGGTAGTTCATTTTTGGGGAATTCCTCAAATATTCCACTCCATGGCTGGAACTGTTCCCCTCAGCAAATTCCTCGCCAATTTTTACCACCACGCTGCTGAGCCCGAAAAACAAGTCGATCCCTTTTTGTATCCCCATTTTGAAACCGACCTTGTTTCGTTCCCTGAATCCCATGACCTCTGCCTGCTCGGTGGGCGGCAGAAATTTTATGTCTGATAGAGCGCTGGAAACCAAATGGGGTATCATGCCCGTAAGATAGGGCATAGTCGCCATACCGTACAGGATATTTTCTTTGCCGGTCATATTAACCTCGCCCCGGCCATTGGCGATTGCAAGAATAATGGTGGTTATAGCGCTGCTCTTGTTAGCCGCCACCATACCCTCGGTATAAGGAGCTACCTTAACCGGGTGTTTTCCGCCTTCCCAGGTGGTTTCAATCCATAACAGCGGTTTGGCAGGCAGCGCCGATTCCGCCTTGGACAACAAAATATCCGCATAATCTTCATATCGGGATAGCGGGACCGCATCCCTGAACTCCTCCGCCGAGGCAGGCTTTCTGCCACCCATGATCCGCTGCCCTAACTCACATTGTGAATATAACTCGATTTGCTCCATCAGGAGACGATCCTGAATTTCCATAAATTCGGTCAGAGAAAAATCCAAAAATCCGCAATATTCCTGCCAGATATTGTCATATTGTTTCTTTTTGAGTTTTTTTTCTAATTTCATCATTCGTCTCCAAATGCAGAGCTAAAATCGTCTTAACGCACTGAACCAAACGTAAATCAGCCGTTATCGTTCAAAAACGCCTTATATCAATTCTTTTTACAGTAAATGTATCTCTTTGACATTGGTTGACTACTTTCCTGCTTTTGCAGTGCAAAGAGTATATTTCCTCCCCCGTATCGACCTTTCGATAGAGGTGAATCCGCAGGAAGCAAGCATCCGGCGCATCTCGGTCCCCGGGTATATCCGGACATCTCCCTGGAAATTAAGTGATGATTGCAGGTATAGATTTATCAAATATCTCAAGGGCGAAGGCCACCATGGATCTGCGATGATAAGCCTCCCCGCGGACTTCAACGTGCGGCGCATCTCCTTCAGGGCTTTTAAGGGATCGGGATAGTGATGGAATGACCCGCTGCAAATCACCAGGTCAAAAGAATCGTCCTGCCATGGCAGTGCTTCGGCATCGCCCACCAATAGGCGGGCCCGGTCCCCCACCAGACCGGCGGCTTTGTGTATCATGTTGGCAGAAATATCTACTCCGCAAGCCCTGACCCCAGGATATTTATCGATTACCATTGCCAGCATATTGCCTGGCCCGCAGCCAACATCCAGCATTGATTCAAAGGGTTGCCGGTCCAGCTCCTGCAGGACCCCATCGTACATGGACTGGCAGTACCGGCCGTCCCAGGTATCCAAATAATTGTCCGATTTCTTATCGAAGTATCTCTTGGAGATCTCTTTTAGCTCTTCCGCTCGAGCATTGATATGAATCCCCCCCTCTACTTGAGTGACAAGATACACCTCCGGATACTCTGTCTATCGGGTACCAGGAAGGGGACCTGGATTCGATAGTGATCATATCCTTCCAAAATCCGGGGAAATATCCAGCGGTCTTCTACATAGACCAGAAAAACATCCAATGATGTCCACACGATTCCCGCCCAAAATATCTGGTTGTTCCCCTGCCCCATCCAGAGGCAGAAATAAAACAGACCGAACCAAATCACCCCCGGATGCCGGCAAAGAGCGTACATGCCGGTATCCACCACCCGACGTTTCCTGCCATCCCCCAGATAGGAGGCTTGGAAAGGCAGCCCAAAAAAGAGTGAATAGAACAACAACACCAGGGAGACCATCGCCAGAGCTCCCCAAACCAGCTGTCTGAACATGGATACCTCATAGTTACGGCCCTCTCCCATCAGCAGACCAACAGTAGCCACTGCAAGCAGAAAGACTCCGGCAGCGAAAAAGGTTTGAAACAACTTATGGGGATTCCTGACTTGATAAAGATCATAGATTCCCATAAGTACAAAGGCGATGCTGCCGATAATAATATAAGCCATAAATTAGCTGACAATCCCCCATTTTTTTCTATATATTTTATCATATAGCATCGTCAGGTCGATTGTAAATCTTTTTATGCCGGATATTACAGCTTGGACAAATTCCCTGACCTTTGCCGCCGATATATTTCAGGTCGAACTGGATAGGAGTCAATGTAATCACTATTGAATATTGACCTAATCAGCTTTTTGCTGGATAATCATACCACTATGGTCAAATATTCCATTAATATGAGAGGAGGCATGCGTTTTGCACGAACCAACCAAGAATCTGCCCGTCTGGCGAGATTGTGACCGGGATTATGACAAAGAATTCGCCAAATATCTGGAGGAGAACAAAACCTTGGCCTTCATGATGCTCAAGAATGCCAAGATCTACAAAGATGCTGTGGTTATGACGCAGAAGAATGTCAAGGGTGAGTGGGAGTCGCTGACCTGGACGGAATTTGCAGACCGATTTTCGGCAGTTGCCAAGGCATTGATCGATTTGGGGATCGGCGAGGGCGATATGTGCTCGGTGTTCGCCAGGAACTGCTCCGAGTGGGCAGTCTGCGACATGGGAATTCTGGCTGCCCGGGCGGTCTCGGTACCCATCTACGCTACCAACTCCAAGGAGGAAGCCGAATACATAATCAACCAAGCGGAAGTCAAGGTGGTTTTTGTTGGCGACCAGGACCAATACGACCGGGCGGTGCAGGTTATGGCTGACAATCCCTACCTTAAACAAATTGTAGCCATGCAGGACAACATTACCATCTC
>CAZDND010000149.1:0-4542 GCA_964506825.1 uncultured Syntrophothermus sp. | reverse complement strand
GGTGAATTTTCAGGGTCTATATGAGGCGGACGTGCTGTAAAACCGAAACCGGTATTTACATACATCGGGATACCGTATCCGTTGAATTCCCAGTTTCCTGGTACAGGCATACTGACCCAATCCTTGTCATTAAAATTTTCCCTGAAAAAACCGGATGGTATATCAGCAATTTTGGGAACCCAATGAAATTTCCAATTCCCGTTTAGAGATTTATAATAAGGGGATTTCTCATATTGATCCTGCTCATATTTCAAGCAACACATCAGTCGCCCACAGCTTCCCGAAATCTTGGTTGGATTGAGTGAAAGGTGCTGCTCTTTGGCCATGCGAATGGAAACCGGCTCAAAGTCGCCCAAAAAGCTGGTGCAGCAAAGAATCCGTCCGCAGGAAGCAATACCTCCCAGCATTTTCGCCTCATCCCTGACGCCGATTTGCCTTAATTCAATCCTGGTTCGGAAAACAGCCGCCAGGTCACGGACCAGTTCGCGAAAATCGACCCGTCCTTCCGCGGTAAAATAGAATATAATCTTGCCCCGGTCAAAGGTGAACTCCACATCTACCAGATTCATCGGCAGTTGATGTTCAATGATTTTCGTCTGGCAGAGGAGAAGCGCTTCCTTCTCTTTTTCGCGATTCTCCATAAGGATGGCGGTATCTTCCGGTGTAGCTTTGCGAACTACCCTCTTGAGGGGAAGAATCAGCCGTTCCTCCTCAATCATCCGGACTCCAACCACCACGTCCCCATATTCGATTCCCCGGGCGGTTTCCACAATTACTGCCTCTCCCTTAACGACTTCAAAACCTTCTGCATCAAAATAGTATATTTTGCCCACCGGCTTAAATCTCACGCCCACTACATTAGGCATTAGCCAACCTCCTTCAGAACCGCAGCCATTTTCATGTACAAGTTTACCTGACCCAGCAATGGGTTGGCATTCCGGGATAATTCCCGGCGGGTGCTGCCCACGGACCTGAGCAGCGATGCCAGTTCTCCCACCCCGACCGCACTAAGCTTAGTAGCCAGGCCTTCAGGCAACAGCAACATTTTATGGTTTAATCCTTTTTTACATAATAAAGCATCTCGAAAAAAGACTTCCAACACCAAAAAAAGCGCATAACGCTGGACCGGTTCTTTTTCCAGCGCCTCAGCAGTCTCCAAAGCAGTTAAAACATTCTTGCTCAGCAGATTTTCCACCAACTCAGCAGCCAAAGCAATGGTGCTGTCAAATTGTATACCCGACATAGTCAGGGCTTTACCCGGACTGCCATCACTTATAATGGAGAGATAGCCCGCAAGTTCAAGAGGTACCCCCTGGGCCAGCAAAATCTCCTCGACCTCATCAGGCAGCAGAGAGCGAAACTTCAGGATTTGACACCGTGACACCACCGTGGCTGGCAGGGTCTCCTGGCTCGCAGTCAAAATCAGGAAAATATTGGGGGACGGTTCCTCCAATAGCTTCAGCAGGGCATTGGCAGCCTCCAAAGTCATCATGTGCGCTTCGGCGATGACGGCCACCCTGCAGTCGGCCATATAAGGCTTTAGTGTCAGCCATTCCTTAAGCCGGCGGACTTCAGCGATCTTAATCGAGCTGTCCGGCTTCTCCATCACGAAAAGGTCCGGATGAGTGCTGCGCTCAGATTTGAGGAGCTGACTGGCTACAGCCAAGGCGGTTTCATGTTTTCCAGTTCCTTCGGGGCCAATAAAGAGCAGCGCATGCGGCATCTCATGTTTCGCCAGCATCCTGTTGATAGTCTCCATGACCCGCTCTTGCCCGGGGACAGCATCAATCCGGTTGGACGCGATCATGATGTGGGCCCTGACCATGCCCCGATTTTACCAAATACCCCTAATCGATCCATAAAATTCTTGCCTTTATTCATTCAGTTCCTCTGTCTATCCCCATCTGTGGAGGAATGTCGACCAAATCAACACCCTTATGTCCGGCCTGGCGCCATAAATAGCTTATCTTTATTTTGTATCTTTGTATATAAATTCCGCGGTGTACTTCCGGGCGGAACCTGCCCCACCCTGTTCGACTGATTCATTAAACCTGTCGGTTGGCCATTATCTGGTGCCGATTAATCCAATATCGGCCTTATCCGGACTGCAACCACCACGTCCCCATATTCGATTCCCCGGGCGATTTCCACAATTACTGCCATTTATATAAGATTCTCCCGCAGTCTTCGGATCCCCTCATCGGGAGAACCCAAATATTTTTCTGCCGGAAGTCTATGCTCTGGGTTGGCCGCCGATACTTAGCAGGAATTCTTCAGCGCAGCGAATCACCTCGCGACTGACTTCCACAGCCGGCAGGGTTCCATCCACCACCCTGATCCGCTCCTGCTGGCGGGACAAAATCAAGTACCCATCCCTAACCCGGGACTGGAATTCCAGCCCCTCACTTTCCAACCGATCGGGAGTTGTGCCCTGCCGGCGATCAAAGGCCTTGGTCGCGGGAATGTCCAGCAAGATAGTCAGATCAGGTTCCAGCTCCCTGGCAGCCAGGCGATTGAGCTGTTCCAGGGCGGTCAGGTCCAATCCCCTCCCATATCCCTGATAGGCGATGGTGGAGTCAATGAATCGGTCCGCCAAAACCACCACTCCCCGGTCCAAAGCCGGCCGGATCATTTCACTGACCAACTGAGCCCGGGCGGCGGCATACAGTAACGCTTCCGCCATGGGATCGATATGGTTGCGCACATCCAGCAGCAGAGTGCGGATGCTCTCTGAAACCGCAGTGCCACCCGGCTCGCGCAGGGTTACGACTTCCATACCCCGCTCCTCTAGCCAGGCCCTTAAGGCTACCAATTGAGTAGTTTTCCCGGCTCCATCGATCCCTTCAAAGCTGATCAATAAACCTGTAGTCATCAACATACCACCCGAATCAAATTCAAACACGGGTCTTGAAGCCCGTGAACAGATGCTTTTATCCGGCGCAGATATTCCAGGTATTCCACTACCTCCGGGGAGATGATCTCGCCCGGTATAAGGCAAGGTATTCCTGGTGGGTAAGCCGCCACCATTTCCGCGGCAATCAACCCGGTGGATTCTTTAATCATAACAGTTTTTTGGGTGGAGAAGAATGCCTCCCGGGGTGTGATTGCCAATACCGTCCGGGGCGGAACGGGTGTCAGCATTGCCGTCGCCTCTCCTTTGCTCGCAATACCAGACACGGCGTCACTCAATGAAAGGGGCAGGGCCTGCCATTCTTCCTCAGTATTGAAGGCCGAGAACATAGCCAGCATGTGATTTTCTCCCGCCATTTCCAACTGAATCCCATACTCCTTCCGCATAATCGACATCAGCTCGAATCCACTGATGTCCAGCCCACGGATTTCAATCAATATCTTGAGGGGATCATATCCCGCCACCCCTCTCTCGCCAAGGAATTCTTTTCCCCGGCAGCGCAAACCGTATATGCGGTTAATCTCGCTGCGGCAGGATTCGCTCCACTCCAGGGCGTTTTCCAACAGCGCCCGTCCCTGCTCCTCCATGATTGCCCTGCCCACGTCGATCGAAGCCATCAGCGGGTATGAAGGACTGGTGGTGGTGAGCAGATCATACGCGGCTATGACATTGGCCAAAAAAGGAAAGTCATCCTGGACATGCAAAATCCCCCCCTGAGTCATAACCGGGAGATTCTTGTGGAGCCCGTGTACGCACGCCTTGGCGCCCAGGGCCAGTGCCGGTTTGGGAAGATCCGGATGAAATGCAAAATGGCCTCCGTGGGCGCCATCCACCATTAATGGCACCTGCCGGTCGTTTAGCATGACGGCGATCTTGCCTATTTGACTTACGGTGCCATAATAGGTCGGGCTTTCAATAAATACCCCGGCAATGTTCGAGCTTGCATCCAGTCGCCGCTTGATCTCCAGGGGGTCCACCGATAAGGCGATGCCCGATTCCGGGTCCTGAATGCAATCTGCAAATATCGGCCGGACACCCGACAGGATCATCCCTCCCAAAAGGGAACGATGCATATTGCGCGGCACCAGCACCTCGGCATCCTTACCTAAGGAAAGCATTAAGCTATGTATTCCCGAGGTAGCCCCATTTACCAGAAAAAAGCTCCGGTCCGCACCCCAGGCTCGGGCCGCCAACTCCTGCGCCTCAGCCAATACCCCCTGGGGATGGTGAAGATCATCCAGTCCATCTACTTCAGTAAAGTCGATCGCAGCCACCGCCCTCAGCTCAGGGGGCGAAAAAGCCCTCCCACCCTGGTGCCCGGGCATATGGAGCAAGATATTGTTTTCCTCCCGGTAACTGCACAGGGCAGAATAGAGCGGGGCCTTCATGCAACCCAACCTTTCCAGTGCTGATGGCAACCTCACCTGGTCCAGCGGTATATAATCAGCCTTCATGGACCTGTTTATATTTTACGCTTATCCCTGCTCCGGTGCTTGGCTTTTTGCCATTAGACCCACCCCGCATCTGATTGCTGGAAAAGCACAGCCCTTCCTTTGATGCTCCGGGAAAAGACCCGGGTCTGGATCCCAATAGGCCCAAATCCCTTTTTGCTGCTGATTGCCTCAATAGGC
>CAZDND010000148.1:0-4634 GCA_964506825.1 uncultured Syntrophothermus sp. | reverse complement strand
CGTTTGATTTGTTCCATCGTCTTGTCTCTCTCCATAAACATCGTAAAATTGTTTTCCACGATTAGGGATATAGCCGTGCTCAGGAAATACAATACCAAGCCTATGCCGGTCATGAGCATGAACATGGTAAAAATTTTGCCGGCTACGGTCATTGGGATGATTTCTCCATAGCCGGTAGTGGTCAGACTGACCACGGCTACCCACAGGGAGGTAAATGCTGGCCAGCCTTCAAAATAACAAAGGCCAGAAGTGAAGATGATGATCATTCCCACCACCGATAGGGTTAAAAGAAGCAGTTTGCTTTTTACTTCTGACACTTATTCGCAACTCTCATCTTTATAAGATTTTCACGATCGGAAATAATCTTATCTGGAAGATTTACGGATGAATTATAACATGTCGTATTCCAATAGTATGCTGGAATCTGAAGAGTCTATGGTGGTTCAGAGATATGGTGATAGTTCATGATAACTGGAGTCATTTTTATGTCCATGATCCCCAGGATTCACCGTCAAGCTTCTCTCGGACCCCAGGAGCGGGCTTGATGTAATCCGACCAGGGTTGGTAACCTGGAGTTGGGACCGGTGGAGGGGTCAAACAAGAGAACCGTCCCCTTGTTTGGGCAAATTGACTTCTAGGGGTAGCCATTCTATACTCAGGCCAACGACAAATAATACTTTCGGGAGGGCTATCATGGAAGTTTATGCGAGACTGAGAGAGCGGCTGGATGTTTATCCACCCGGTGCGACGGCATCAGAGACCATGGACAGGATCCTGAAGCTGTTGTTCAGCCCGGAAGAGGCCGAGATTGCTTGTTACCTGACCTATAAGCCTCAATCGATCGCCAGGCTCACCGAAAAATCCGGACGGGATGAACTTATCCTGCATGAAGTGCTGGAAGCCCTTGCCAATCGTGGGTTGATCAAGGGAGAAGCCAGGTCCGAAAAACCGATGATGTATTCATTATTTCCGGTGCTTCCGGGGTTTATGGAGTTTTCGCTGATGAGGCCCGATCGGGTTCCCCACTACGAGGAGCTGACCGATTTGTGGAAGCAGTGGATGGAGGAGTCATACTCCCAGCCAACGCCCCTATTCAGGATCATTCCTATCGAAGAGTCTCTACCGATCATGACCGAGGTGGTTCCTTTTCAACAGGTGAACCGGGTAATTGAAAATGCCGACTACATATCTGTAGCTATCTGTGCTTGCCGGGCTGCAGCCAGGAATTGCGATCATCCCCTGGAGAATTGCCTGAACGTTGGACATATGGCCAAATATATGGTTGATCGCGGCTTGGCTCGGCACATCGAAAGGGACGAGGCCATGCGCATCATTGAAGAAGCCGAGAAAGCCGGGATGGTACATTCCTTTAATAACTCCGAAGAGACTCTGTCGATCTGCAATTGTTGCAGCTGCAGCTGCGGGAACCTGCGAGGGCTGACGGTGTTTGGGAGGCCAAACGCGGTGGCAGCCTCAAGTTATATGATCAGCTTTAACCGGGAAGAATGCATCGGCTGCTGGGCTTGTACTGACGACCGCTGTCCGGTGGGGGCGATCACTCCCCAGGGGGATATGGTAGCGGTCAACGTAAAAGCCTGCATTGGATGCGGCCTGTGCACCTCGGTTTGCCCCACGGAAGCGTTGGTCATGGTAAAGAGAGATACACCTCCCGGGATTCCAAAAACGGGGAAAGATCTCATGAATTCCCTGCTGGAGCAGACCGGGCGCACCGAGCTTTTGCAGTCGATCAACCGGGAGTAACCGCTTGAAATCAATGGCTGGCCAAGGACGCATCGGGAGGGTTAGTTTACAGGCTTTTACGGTTTGATTTTGGATCCGAAAAAATTGGCAGGCCTTCTCGGCTAATCAATCAGGATCTGAAATCTTTGGAAGAGCGACTTTTTGCAGGGGATGCTTTGCACTCCGGATCGATAGGGGATGAAGGGCCAATGGATAAGCAAGATTTCAGCCGAATCCTCGCGATGCGTCATGACAATGGCGCAGATTTCTGGGCTACTCCCGACGGTAGAATCGGGATCGAGAAGCCTTTAAGCACCTTGACGGCCTTGCTGGTAATGAGCGAATTGGATGTGCCAGCTCATAACGAAGCTTTAAAGGGGGCTGCTCAATTGGTCTTGGATGCCTGCCGGGAGGACGGCAGGGTGCGGATTGCACCCAAGGGTTCCATCTATCCCTGCCACACTGCGGCAGCCGCGGCAGCACTCTGCAGAAATGGATATACTGATGATTCGCGGGTAAGGTCGATGTTGAAACATCTGTTGTCCACCCGGTTTGAAGACGGGGGCTGGCGATGCTCCAAATTTTTATATGGACATGGGCCGGAGACCAATTTTTCCAATCCTGGGGTCACCCTCTTTGCCCTGGATGCTTTCCGCTGTTTGGGAACCAGCGAGGCGGAGGGGGCTCTGGATTCAGCGGTCGAGACCTTGCTCGATCATTGGACCGTGCGGGTGCCGACTGGACCCTGCCATTATGGAATGGGTACTTTGTTTATGCAGGTGGAGTATCCATTTTTGCGTTACAATCTTTTTTACTACACTTATGTGCTCTCCTTCTATGCCAAGGCCAGGAAAGACAGGCGCTTCAAAGAAGCAATGGCGGCCTTGACGGCGAAATTGGATGATCGGGGAAGCATGATCGTGGAAAGACCCAGTCGGAAGCTGGCCCACTTAAACATTTGCCTGAAGGGGAAACCATCCGCAGCAGCGACCCGCAGGTATTTGGAGATAGTGGAAAACATTAAGCACTAAGGACCGGCGCTGCAGGCCGGTATCGAGGCGACTGGGTTTAAATCCTGGAGACGTTCGGGATTAGCAGCATTTTGGTCTGAAAGTCGATTCTGGCAGCAGTTTTGCCTGAGGCGGAGCGGAGGCAGATCAAGGATCGGCTGCAGGATTTATTGCCTGGAGGATACTCATTATTGGGCGCGATAAGGTTGGATCATCGGAGACAGGCGGTGCATACATGGCGGAAACAAGATCGAGGATGGGAAAGAAATGGTTGGCGATAGTATTGCTGGTGGCGGTCCTGGGAGTCCTTTGGCCGGCGCGGACAGTTCTGGCGGAAGGGGCTGATTTCTTTGTGGGTTCAAAGATTATGAATGTCAACGGAAGTGCCACGGCAATGGACGTGGCGCCTTATATAAAATCGGGTCGCACTTTTGTGCCCGTAAGGTACCTGGGGGATGCCCTGGGGGCCGTTACCTCATGGGACGAGGCGAACCGATCGATCACCTTGAACAAAGGCAGTCAGACCATGATCCTGAGAAACGGAGATCATAAGCTATTTGTTGATGGCTTGGTGGTGGTGATGGATGTGGCGCCGGAGATATTCAATGGCCGAACCATGCTTCCGGCCCGCTACGTGGCGGAAGGTTTTGGGTATCAGGTCAGTTGGGATGCCGATCTCAAGCAAGTGCTGGTCAGGTCCGGGGATCGGTTAAGGCCAGAACCAGCACAAGCCATCGATATCAACTACCAACATCTCGAATTCGAATGGGTCCATGAAGGGGAAACCATGAGCATACAGACGGCGATCACCCAAGACATGGCGGTGGCTATGCTCGAAATCCTGCGGGAACAACCCCACCCCCACAGTACCCATGAGGAATATATCACGACTTACTGCCTGGATGAAGATGACGATCTGCTGATAGCGGCGGTGGTGGAACGGATAAAGGCGGTAGCTGACGAATACGGATATTCAACCAGCGATACCGCCCGTTTGATCGTTTCCTTCGTGCAGGGGTTGGACTACATTGAGGACATTGATTCGACCGGCTCTGATGAATACCCTCGATATCCGATGGAGACATTGCTTGAAAAGGCCGGTGACTGCGAGGATTTTGCCATCCTCACCGCCACCCTGTTGAGGGAGTTGGATTTCGGAGCCGCCCTGGTTTTTTTCAAGGATCATGCCGGGGTAGGAGTGGAAGCGGTCGAGGACTATCCGGGATATTATTTTGAGGTGGACGACGTCAAATATTTCTATCTGGAAACTACCGACAGGGGTTGGGTAGTGGGAGATATGCCCGAGGAATATAGGGATGAGCCGGCAGTTGTCCTGGTGGTTCCTTAATTGAGTGGAATTTGCGGCTATTCAGGTTGAGAGGAGGTGGAAAATGAAGCCAGCCGGCAGAACAGCGACTTTTTCCTGCTGGTCCGGGAGAGGTTGGCTGAAGAAATGAACGAGCAATGGATAATAGTCCAAGGCAGTTTGAAGGAGGGATTTTCATGCCCGATTTTAGCGATCCTTTTGCCGGACTTAAGAAAGGACGCATGCTTACTGATCAGGAACTGATAAGAGCGATAAGGTTCATGATTGCCGCCGAATACGAAGCAGTGCAGATGTACATGCAACTGGCGGAGTCGATCGACAATGAACTGGCGATCGAGGTCCTGAAAGACATCGCCGACGAGGAGAGGGTACATGCCGGTGAGTTTCTCAGGCTCTTGAAGGAATTGGATCCGGATGAAGATAAGTTTTATGCCGAAGGTGCTCAGGAGGTTGAGGCAGAAATCAAGAAGCTTAAAAGGTGATGCCGGCCCCGATGATCGGCGTGGGGCCGACCTGGCAACCAGTGGCACCAGGCAGCTTAATACTCAGACGTGGGT
>CAZDND010000147.1:0-4652 GCA_964506825.1 uncultured Syntrophothermus sp. | reverse complement strand
ATCATTGTGCCGGTCATTGATCGCTTCAGGGCTATAGTCGATCTCCGTGAACAGGTTATCGATTTCCCGCCTCAGCCGGTCATCACCAAGGACAATGTTACGATGCAGATCGATACGGTTATCTATTACCAGGTGACGGATCCATTTCGCTATATTTACGAAATAGCCACTCCCCTTTTGGCTATCGAAAATTTGACCGCGACCACCCTTAGGAACATCGTAGGCGATCTGGAGCTGGACAGCACCCTGACCTCCCGGGACGTGGTCAATACCAGACTCCGCCATGTCCTGGACGAAGCCACCGATAAATGGGGGATCAAGGTCAATCGGGTCGAGCTTAGAAATATCCAGCCGCCCATCGACATTCAGCAGGCTATGGAAAAGCAGATGCGGGCGGAACGGGAGAAGCGCGAGGCCATTTTACGGGCGGAAGGCCAAAAGACAGCAGCTATTCTTACGGCTGAAGGACAAAAGCAATCCTCCATATTGCAGGCGGAGGCCCAACGCGAGGTGTCCATCAAGGAAGCGGAAGGAGTAAGGCAATCCACCATCCTGAGAGCCGAAGGGGAGGCCAACGCTATCCTCAAGGTCCAACAAGCCTTTGCTGACAGCTTGGTTATGATTAAAAATGCCGGAGCCGATGAAAAGGTAATCGCTCTGAAGTCCCTGGAAACCCTGAAGGAATTGGGGAATGGCACTGCTACCAAACTTTTCATCCCGACCGAACTGGCCGGCCTGGGGGGAGCTCTGGGGGCCCTGAAGGAAATCTGGAGCGATTCGGACGGTAAGTCCTCCCCGGTTGAAGAAGTGGTTCAGCCCTTAAAGCCTATCTGATTGTTATCAGGGGTCGGTATGGTCAGGATAGGGTCGTGGATTCCAGGGTGATGAAATGCAACCAAAAAGGGTTCCGGCGAGCTGCTACAGATTCCTCATCGGGGCCCTTTTCCATGGGTTATCGGGCCCAGGAAGAAGCATCTGCAATGCCAGTATCCATAGAAAACTGTATTTGTTATACCAGCATTCACGGGTATTATAAAAAGAGCTCTATAAATTAGTCATTTGGGCTGCAGCCATTGGGAGGCAATCGACTTGCAAATATCTGATACCGTCAAGGGACTTCTATTGGTACTCGCCGCCGATATCTTATGGGGTCTGTCGGCAGTAACCGCTAAATTCCTGTTCAACAACCAGGTAAACCCTTTGGATCTGACGCAGATGAGGGCCGTGATCTCAGCCCTCATCCTGGGTTCATGGCTGGCCCTGCGCCACCCCGGCCTGCTCCGGATCGACCGCCGTGATATCCGCTATATGCTTATCTTTGGTCTATTCGGCCTTTCAGCTATGCAGCTGGCCTACTTTTTTACCATCAGCCAAACCAACGTAGCCACTGCAGTCTTTCTCGAATATCTAGCCCCGGTGTTCATTCTGCTCTGGGAGCTGTACCAGAGTCGGAAAATGCCCAGCCTTACCCGATTACTGATCCTGATAGCCGCAATGGTGGGTGGTTTTCTTATTGTGAAGGGAACCTCCGGCCAAGGCCTGGCAGTAACTCCCTTGGGCCTGGCCACGGGACTGATTTCCGCCGTAGCTTTCGCCTTTTATATTCTGTATTCCCGTCATGGCCTGGCACGCTATTCTCCCTGGACCCTGCTTTTCTATGGACTGGCAGTGGGAGCACTTGCCTGGACCTTTTATCGCCTGCCCTGGCTTACCTTCTGGTCTTATCAGCCAGTCGATTGGGCATATTTCCTTTTTATCGCCCTGTTTTCAACTATCCTGCCCTCGGGGTTCTTTTTCATCAGCCTGCGCTACCTTTCTCCGATGGCCGCAGGTATTACCAGCACTTTCGAGCCGGTAGCGGTAGGATTGATCGCTTATCTGCTCTTAGGTGAAGTAATGACCAGCATGCAAATCGCAGGCTGCGCCCTGGTGGTGGTTGCAATTACCAGCCTGCAGGTAAGCCAGTGACTTGCCTTGGTCCGGCCCCTTTCCTGCCCAGCTCAGTAACCACCTCATGCAGCCGCACATCATTTTCGCCGGGAAATGTATCCTCCACCATCTGGAAATCGAAAGCGATGCCGCAAAAAAAAGCCGTCTCCGGCAACCTGATCAGGAATCGGTCATAGTATCCTTTTCCATACCCCAGGCGATGGCCAGCAGTATCAAAGACTAAACCGGGTACCAGTACGATATCAATTTCGGCTGGGGGAAATGGCTCTCCCAATGGTTCCCTGATACCAAACGGGCCTGGTTGCATCTTATCCCAACCGGAGTACAATACTGCTTCCAACCGGTCGCCCTCGACCCGCGGCAGCAGGATGCGCTTACCCTGTTCCCCTTGTGTTAACCAAAAATCATTGATATCCGCCTCGCCCCCGAAAGCGGTATAGGCCATTATGGTTCCGGATGTCCGGATTTCCGGCATCCCGTCCAGGGTCTGCCTTATCAGTGCACTGCGCCCCATAGCTTCGGAAGGCTCCATGGCTGCCCGGATGCGCCGGTATGTTTCTCTCAATTCCTGCCTTCTTTTCAGCACCTGCCTATCTCTTACGGCCACTATGATCCGCCTTTCTCCACAGATAACCGCCTGCGGTGACGGCCGCCATCATCAAGACTATGGCTATAACCTGCGCCACGGTGAGGTTTTTCCATACAATGAGATTTTCCCTGAAAAACTCGATTACAAATCTCAAACCGGCGTAACCAATTATGTAGGCCACCAGCACCTGCCCATCAAAACGGCGATGGCGATAAAGCCAATATAGAAACGCAAACAATCCCAATGCCAGCAAGGAGCTGTAAATCTGCGTCGGGTGACGGGGCAGCACATCAAGGCCAGGAAAAACCACTGCCCAGGGAACCGATGTGGGTTTGCCATAGCAGCATCCATTCAGAAAGCAGCCTATCCGCCCAAAAGCATACCCTAATGCCAGATAGGGAACCAACAAATCCAGCATTTTCAACGCCGGCAGATGCTTTCTCCATAAATAGAGCATGGCGGCCGCCGCACCGAATATAAAGGCCCCATACCATACCAATCCCCCATTGCGGAGGTCCAGGATCTGCAGCAGATGATCGCGATAGTAACCCCACTCATACACCAACACATAAAACAGACGTGCTCCCGCTACCCCGGCGAAAATCGTGATGATTGCCAAATCCAGGATGGTCTCTTCTCCAAAGCCCTCCTTTTTCCCCTGCTTGAGCAAAAGAATGATGCTTAGGGCTGCTCCTACCGCCAGCATGAATCCGTAGGAATATATTTTGAGGCTGCCAATTTCAACCAAAATCGGATGCATTTCATGTCTCCTCAGTCCATAATTTTATCCACAAGCCGAAAGTACCTATTTTGTCCCCATTCCCGATTTAATCGGCTAAAATTTAGTTGGTGAAAGCACCCGCAAACCCGGATAATAAAGTTAACCACAGACTTATCCACATTATCCACAGGGTTTCTCAACAGCCCAAGCCGAATGTGGGAATGCGTTCAAATCCAATCCGGCAAAGTCCCCTTCTAAATATTGGTAATAGCCCGCGCATGCCACCATTGAGGCATTATCCGTACAGAATTCCAACGGTGGCATATGCAATTCCATCCCCATTCGCTGTGCTTCCTCTCCCAATCTGGCCCGCAGGCGGCCATTGGCGGCTACTCCTCCCGCCAGCATTATTTGCCGGGTGTTCTTTGTCATGGCAGCTTTAATGGTTTTTTCCACCAGAACATCAATCAGCGCTTCCTGAAACTCCGCAGCCAAATCTTCTACAGCCACCACTTCACCGGCTTTGTTCAGCTTGTTCCGCAGATTCATAGCCGCCGTTTTAAGACCACTGAAACTAAATTCAAAACCGCTGCGGTCAAGAAAAACCCTTGGCAATGAATATTTACCGGCCTGCCCCTTTGACGCCGCTTGCTGCACCGCCGGACCTCCCGGATAACCCAACCCTAAAAAACGGGCTACCTTGTCAAAGGCTTCCCCAGCCGCATCATCTCTGGTCTCACCCATTACCGTAAAGTCGCGATGTCTTTCCATATAAAGCAGTGAAGTGTGTCCCCCGGAAACCACCAGACAAACCGCTGGAAATTTGGGAGGATTTGGCGTCAAAAAGTTGGCATAAACATGGGCTTCCATATGGTTTACGCCGATCAGAGGCTTTCCCAATCCATAAGCGAATGCTTTGGCAAAGGAGACTCCCACCAGTAGGGCGCCAATCAGTCCTGGGGAATTGGTGACCGCCACCGCGTCGACATCCTGTCGGGACAGGGAGGCGGCCTTTAGAGCTTGATCCACCAGAGGTGCGATGGACTCAATATGCTGGCGCGATGCCACCTCGGGTACCACTCCCCCAAAACGCTGGTGAATCGCTATTTGCGAAACCACCAGGTTAGACCTTATGATGTTGCCGTCCTCTACCACTGCGGCTGCTGTTTCGTCACAGGAGGTCTCTATCCCCAATATCCGAATGCCGGTTTTTTTCATCATAGCTCGCCCTTTCCGGAAGCATCCTTGGTTAGGTTGCCGCCATCACCCTGGTCGTCGGCTAATTTCCTGGTCATAATGATGGCATCTTCGTTATTGTCGATATAGTAGCCTTTGCGCAAACCCACCTCCACAAATCCCAAACGTTGATACAAATCCAAAGCCGCGTGATTG
>CAZDND010000146.1:1585-4656 GCA_964506825.1 uncultured Syntrophothermus sp. | reverse complement strand
GCGTTACCCTGGATATGAATCTGAATTACATAGAGGCGGTTATGGAAGGGACGGAGGTCATGGTTGAGGGTTGCGTACTTCATGCCGGCAAGAAGACGGTGGTTATCGAAGCAACCCTTTATGCCAGCTCGGGAAATATTGCGGCCAAAGCCAGAGCCACCTTTTATGTAACCCCCGGGACCATAACAGACCGGGTCTGGTAACTGAGAAAGGGCAGCCATCGATTAATCAAAGATGGCGGATAAAATGACCCGCGATCGAAAAGAAGTTGGATTATCATAACCAGCAAATGCCCGTTCGATGGCGGGTTTTTTGTATATATGAGTAACGGTTCCATGGTCGTTATTGATTTAATGGTTGGCTATTTTCATAATGTTTGCAGGATTTTGGCATTTGCAAAAGTAATAAGTAATCTATATAGATTTCCGAGCCAAGTGATATGCCAGGCTCCGATGCCGGAGAGAGAAGCGCATCCCCTGTCAACAAAACCGCGGGATGAAATGACTCGGAAGGAGGTAGAAATGGGACTGCTCGTTATCTGTGTTTGATAAATTCGGTGAGGCGGGCTGTTGACTATAGTCGCCCTAACATAATTTCTTATGAAGGAGTGGGGTTTGTTGAGATTTGAAGCTATGGAACCGATTTGGGAAAAAACCTGGCCGGATAATTGGCCCAGAAACGGGGTTATCGATGGACGGGACCCGTTATTCCAGAATATGTATGACAACGCGACCCGTTTTCGCGATAAACCAGCCCTCATATATTACGGCGGAATCGTTACCTGGTGGGAGTTAAGGGATTTGGTCATGCAGGCTGCCACTGGGCTGCAGAACCTGGGGGTATCCAAAGGAGATCGGGTCTATCTGGGACTGCAAAATTGTCCGCAGTTCTACATCGCATTTTTTGCGGCTCATGCCCTGGGTGCCATCTTGGTCCCTGGCAGTCCCATGTTCAAAGCGGGTGAACTGACCTATGCCCTCAACGATTCGGGAGCCAAAGTGATCATCATTGAAGAAGATATTTACCCGATATTCGATAGCATTCGCAGTCAAGTAAAATCGGTGGAAAAGGTCATCGTTACCTCCCTGGGCGAGTATCTGCCGGTGGATCCCTATCCAAAATTTCCTTTGGCCGTCAGTTCCAGGATCGAACCATCCCCAGATTTTATCACCTGGCCGGAACTAATCGCCAATGTGCCAATCAAAAAGTTTGCTGATGTGACCCTGGAAGACATCGCCTTGCTGCAATACACCTCGGGTACTACCGGCTACCCTAAAGGCGCCATACTGACTCATGGCAATCTTAAGCATCGGGCGGTCAATGATTCCTGGATGCATGATGATGCCCATGATTATATTCACCTGGCCGTCATGCCGCTATTTCACGTCACCGGTATGGGCAACCATCTGTTTTGCCCGACCTATTGCGGTGGGACCGTCGTGATTATGGTGAGGTTTGAACCAGAAGCCGTCCTTCAAGCTATTGAAAGATATCGGGTGACCTATTTATGCACTATCACTACCATGGACATAGCGTTGATCACTCACCCCAAGTTCAGCGATTATGATATTTCTTCCATACGCGGCATGACCATGGGGGGAGCTCCGCTGCCTCCTGCCATTCAGCAGAAGTATGAAGATATAGGACTCAACCTGGCGGAAGGCTACGGAATGAGTGAAACTATGTCAACCATGACCTGGAACCCATTCGATCGCATCAAACAAGGTACAGTCGGTATTCCGATTGCGCACGTTGAAGCCCGCATAGCCGACCTGACGGACATCGAAAAGAATGTCCCCCTGGGAGAACAGGGTGAGCTGTGGCTCAGAGGGCCATCGGTGGCGGCCGGTTACTGGAACAAACCCGAGGAAACGGCCGAGACTTTCCTGGAAGGATGGATCAGAACCGGTGATATTGCCACCATGGACGAGGACGGTTACGTAACCCTGTGCGGCCGCTTAAGAGAATTGATCAAGGCCTCAGGATACAGCGTTTTTCCGGCTGAAGTAGAGACTTACCTTTACCAGCATCCAGCCATTTTGGAATGCTGCGTAATCGGTGTACCCGATGAATATCGGGGAGAGGACGTAAAAGCTTTCGTGGTCCTGAAAACTGAGTGGGTGGGTAAGATAACGGAAGAGGAATTGGTGGCCTGGGCCAGAGAACAGATGTCGGTTTATAAATACCCGCGTATCATCGAGTTTAGAGACCAGCTGCCCAAGTCCGGGACCGGCAAGATTATGCGCAGGATATTGAAGGAGAGGTAAGCCATTCGGCCCCCAGTCTGACCGGTCAGTAAGATAGGCAACTGCAGTAAATATCCAAGAGTCCTCGCCAAAATACATCGGTGGCGAGGACTCTTTCGGTTGGTTTAGGTCAGTAGTTCATAGGGAACAGGTGGATACCTGCAAAGGAATAACTGGAAATGTATCATTGAATTGGGAATCTCGAAGCAAGCCCATAGCTAATAGCAGCACCCTCTGGCTTATCCGCGGATCCTGGCGACCCTTTCAGACGCTTCGGTTACCACCGATTGCATCGCTGCCTGAATCTCATCCAATAATTCATCTTGCTGCTTATCTTTCGGGCTGACGGGTTCTCCGACCACCATCAGGGGTTTATGCTTGATGGGAAAGTTGGATTTATATGCAAAACCCAGAGGCACAATCAGCAATCTTGATGGATCATCGACTCCGGTGGCAATCCTGGCGATACCGGTCTTAAGGCTCTGGATATCTGGCTGGTTGCCGCGCTTGCGAGTGGACTCCGGGAAAATGGCAACATTGCCCTTCTGATTAATGTAGTCAATATTTAACTGAATCAAATCATCGGTAACCTGGCGCCTTAATAATGCCCCCTGCTCATCGCGGCTGAAATCGCGGGATCTGAAGGTAGGGTGCGCTTGCATATGCCGGATAAATTTGCCGATAACCGGCCAACGGAACAGCTCTGCTTTGGCAGGTATGATTATATTCCGTCTAACCAATTTGAAGGCATCCACATACACAATGGCTGCCAGAGTCGGCACGTCAGCATAAGACTGGTGGTTGGCAGACAGGATTACACTGCCG
>CAZDND010000146.1:0-1575 GCA_964506825.1 uncultured Syntrophothermus sp. | reverse complement strand
GATGATGCTGTATTTGCTGCTCCGCATGATCTCTGAAGTGAATTTCACTCCGAAATAAGAGATGCATTAAGGCAAAACCAAAATCCTGAATTCTGAAATTGTAATCGAACTCTCGAAAATACTGATATATTTCTTTGTGATTTAGCGGGATTAATACTGGCATTTTCATCATCATCAGATATTAATATATTTTGATTGTTTATGCAATGATTTCGTGAGTGGGCATCCCCCCGTATAGCTGAAGGGAAGTTGGGGGATCAAGCTGCATTTACCCGATGGCGAATTGCTTCATGACAAGGATCGTGGACCGCGTGGCATAATTATCGATAAGAGTATCAATCAATATTTATGACCATGGTCGCGTTAATAAGGTGATAATTCTGAAGCGATGCAAGGGAAGCCTCTCAGAAGGATTATTTAGTTTGCACCCTAAATAATAGCGTACTATTTATTTTTGTTGACGCTAAAACTTGCCGCGTGCATAATGTTAGTAGGCTATCAATGTGCGCAATCATTGATGATGGGCGTCAATTATAAGGATGGGATTAAGAAACAGATAATCAAAACGAGGAGGATGTTATATGAGCTATTTATTAGAACCTTTGAAAGTTGGTTCCCTGGAGTTGTCCAACCGATTGGTAATGCCCCCTATTGCTACCGCCAAATCCAGCCCGGACGGGCAAGCAAGCCAGGAATTGATCGACCATTATGCCGAGAAGTCCCAGGGGGGATACATTTCCATGGTCATTATTGAACACAGCTATATCTGTCCTGAAGGAAAAGCTTATCACGGGCAGCTGTCCGTGGCCGACGACAGTATGATCGACAATTTGAAAAAGCTGGCGCAAGCCATTCAGAAAAATGGCTCCAAAGCCGTTATGCAGATTAATCACGCCGGCAGCGCCACTAAATTGGAAATTATCGGCACCACGCCCGTAGCTCCATCGGCAGTCGCCAAACCGCCTAGAGGCTGCAGTATACCCCGGGAACTGAGCCCCGAAGAAATTGCCGATATCGTTACGTCATTTAAGAATGCTGCCCGGAGGGTCAAAGAAGCCGGTTTTGACGGCGTGGAGATTCATGCCGCCCATGGCTATCTGCTTAACCAGTTCTTTTCGCCCCTCAGTAACCAGCGCAACGATGAATATGGCGGAGAGATCATGAACCGCATCCGACTGCATCTGCAGGTTATAGCAGCCGTGCGCAATGAAGTGGGCCCGGATTTCCCGGTTCTGCTTCGCCTGGGTGCCTGCGATTATTTGGAGGGAGGAACGACCATTGATGATAGTCTGATTGCCGCTCAGGAGTTCGAAAAGGCGGGTTTGGATATTCTGGATGTATCGGGAGGTTTCCTGGGATTTGTCATCCCCGAGGTGGCGGAGCCAGGATGGTTCGCCCCGCTGACGGAAGCCATCAAGAAAGTCATATCTATTCCGGTAATTCTTACCGGTGGGATTACTGAAGCTCAGTCGGCCGAGCAGCTGCTGGCTGATGGCAAAGCCGACCTAATCGGGGTAGGCCGGGCCATATTTGGAGACTCAAACTGGGCGCAAAAAGCAGTTGAAAGCCTTGGAT
>CAZDND010000145.1:0-4686 GCA_964506825.1 uncultured Syntrophothermus sp. | reverse complement strand
GTGCTGGTGCAGCAGCGGGGACTGGAAGCAGTGATCCAGATGACTTGCCGGGATCGTAATCGCATTGGTCTGCAATCGGATCTTTTGGGAGCCGCTGCCCTGGGAATCAGGAATGTACTGTGTTTGACCGGGGATCATCAGAGCTTTGGCAACCATCCCGGGGCCAAGAACGTATTTGACCTGGATTCGATCCAGTTGATCCAGGCGGTCAGGAACATGCGGGATGAGGGGCGCCTCATATGTGGGGAAGAGATCAAAGCCAGGCCGGACTTTTTCATCGGTTGTGTGGAGAATCCATTTGCGGATCCTTTCGAGTTCCGGGTCACGAGGCTGGACAAGAAAGCCGAGGCGGGGGCGGACTTCGTACAGACCCAGTGCGTGCTGGATATAGATCGATTCCGGGAGTTTATGAAGATAGCCAACCAACGGGGAATACCTGAGAAGATAGCGGTTTTGGCTGGGGTAATGCCGATTAAGAGCGGTAAGATGGCACGTTATATGCAGAAAAACGTGGCCGGCATGATGGTTCCCGACGCTTTGTGCGAGCGGCTGGAAAAGGCCGAGGATAGCCAGGAAACGGCCATAGAAATTGTGGTGGAGCAGATCAGGGAACTCCGGGAGATCCCTGGTGTCAGGGGGGTACACATTATGGCCGTCGCCTGGGAAGAAGCAGTTCCGGAAATCGTACGCCGGGCCGGACTCCTGCCGCGACCGGGTCAGGAGGAATTGAGGCCATGAACAAAGTCATGGTCATTGGGGGAGGTCCGGCAGGTTTAGCTGCAGCCAAACACCTAAGCCAGTTCGGCCAGGAGGTAATCCTGATTGAAAAGGAAGCCCAACTGGGAGGCAGACCCCGATGGTATAACTGCAAGACTGTGGATGATTGCCGCAGCTGCGGGGCATGTTTAGTTTCTGAAAAGGTGTATAAGGTAAACCAAGATAGCCGGATATCAATCCAGACTTGTACCGAGGTGGTGGATATCGAATCCCGGGCAGGCATCTTTCGCGTCCACCTGGTCAGCCATGGGGAGATTTCCAGTACTGAAGTGAGCGGGATTGTTTTTGCGGTTGGTTTCAGCACCTTTGATGCCGGCCGGCGGCCCGAGATGGGCTATGGATTTCTGGACCGGGTGGTCACAGTGGAGGACCTGGAGGAACTGCTCCGGAGGGGTCCTGAGAATTGGGAAGAGACCTTGGGTTGTTTGCCGCGTATAGCGATCATCAAGTGTTTCGCTTCCCGGGAGACCAAGCCGCCACCGATAACTGCAACAGCTTTCCGGGATGAACTGGTGCCGGACTGGCTTCAGGATCGTTGGGGGGTGCCCTATTGTTCCAGAATATGCTGCCTTTATGCTGAAAAGCTGGCTGCGGTTATTCCTGAACGGGTGCCGGGAGCAGCGCTAGACGTTTTTTGCATCGATAATCAAAATTACCATCCGGTTTACGAAATGGAAAGGATGGCTGGAATCAGATACCTGAGAGGTATGCCGTCGCGGGTTTATAGGGGAGAAGGCAGTGCGTTGCTGATCAGGTATGAGGACGGGTCAAGTTCGCATCTGCGGGAGGACGTTTATGACTGGGTGGTACTATGCCCAGCGGTAACTCCCTATAAAGACCAGCATAAACTGATCCGAAAACTGGGCTTGAGTATTGGTGACAACGGATTTATAGGTGCAGATGAGAGTGAATGGCCTGAGGGAGTTAAAGCGGCAGGTGGCTGCATGGGTCCCCGGACAATACTGGAGAGCCTGGCCAGCGGTCAGAGTGCGGCCGGGAGAATGCTGCGTTATCTGGGGGACAAAAACTCGCACTCATAAGGCATAGATAAGACGGAAGTGATTAGATCCCGGATGGCAGAATGACTGCCAATTGCTGATTGACTTGCATGCCCGGAAGTTGTAGCATATATCCAACAAAAACAAAATAGTTTCCTCCCATGAGGAAACAAAAAAGTGATGAACGGGATTATGCTTGCAGGCTGCCTTTAGAGAGCCGGTGGTTGGTGAAAATCGGCGGAGCCACAAGTAATAGCCGCCCGGGAGTGCCGGTGACCAAGCCGGACGGAGCCTGCCGTTAAAGGGTTTGAGCGGACTGATCAGTCAATTAGGGTGGTACCGCGGGAATTACTCCCGTCCCTTTCCAGGGGCAGGGAGTTTTATTTATTTTACTGACTTACTGTTGATGGATATCTGAAATGGATCAGCAATCGATAATGATGGGGGGATGAAAAATGGAATTAAAGAGAAAAATCCTGGAATTGATGGAAAGGGATTCGCGATTTACCTCCGCGCAGATGGCTGGCATGTTGGGCGCCGATGTGGAAGAGGTGGAACGGGAGATTGCCCGGATGGAGAAGGACCGCATCATTGTAGGCCAATACACGGTAGTAAACTGGGATAAAGCGGGTGAAGATGGCGTAACGGCTCTGGTTGACGTCAAGGTAGCCCCGGAGCGCGAGGTGGGGTTTGATGCGATTGCCAATCGTATCTGTCGTTTTCCGGAGGTAAAGTCAGTCTACTTGATGAGTGGGTTATATGATTTGTCGGTGACGGTGCACGGGAAGGATCTTAAGGACATCTCGACCTTTATTTCCCAAAAGCTAGCAACCCTGCCTTCGGTGCAGGGCACCACAACCCATTTTGTGCTCAAGCGTTATAAGCAGGAAGGCTTCATTTTTGACGATAAAGAATCCGACCGCAGACTGGTGGTGAGTCCGTGATGGAAAAGAGAAGTTATGTGGCTCAAACAGTACGGGACCTGGCACCTTCTGGAATCAGGCGATTTTTTGATCTGGCCTCGAGCATGGAGGACGTCATCTCTCTGGGGGTCGGTGAACCTGATTTCGTAACGCCCTGGCATATCCGCGAAGCTTGTTTCGACTCCCTGGAACGCGGGTACACCAATTACAGTTCTAATCAAGGGATAATAGAGCTGAGGGAAGAGATCGCCAAATACATGCATCGGAGTCAAGGCCTTTCATATCACCCGGGTACCGATGTGCTGGTGACCGTCGGGGTGAGCGAAGCCACCGACCTGGCGCTGAGAGCACTGCTGCAGCCTGGGGATGAGGTTCTGATTCCAGAGCCTTCATATGTTTCCTATGTTCCCTGTACCATCCTGGCTGGCGGCCACCCGGTAATCATGCGTACGGAGGCCGAAAACGAGTTTCGCTTGACTCCAAGGGAGCTGGAGAGCCATATCACCAGTCGTTCCAGGGTCCTGATCCTGACATTTCCAAACAATCCTACGGGAGGAATTATGGAGAAGGAGGATCTGGAAGCGCTGCTGGACATTATTGTCAAAAATGATCTGGTAGTAATTTCCGACGAGATATACGGTGAGCTGACCTACGGAGGCAAACAGCATGTTTCCATTGCCACTCTGCCGGGAATGAAGGACCGCACCATAGTGTTGAACGGATTTTCCAAGGCTTTTGCCATGACCGGTTGGCGCATAGGTTATGCCTGCGGGGACCGCGAGATAATCGGAGCCATGAACAAAATTCACCAGTATACCATGCTCTGCGCTCCCATGATGGGTCAGATGGCTGCCCTGGAAGCGCTTCGCCATGGAGAATCGGAAATGAGACGGATGGTCGAAGACTATGATCGTCGCCGCCGGTTGATCCTGAAGGGACTTCACGACATAGGGATGTCTTGTTTTGAACCCCGGGGAGCCTTCTATGTTTTCCCATCGATTCAGGACACGGGTTTGACCAGTATGCAGTTTTCGGAATTACTGCTGAGTGAGGAAAAAGTAGCGGTAGTTCCCGGCGATGCCTTTGGCAGCTGCGGGGAAGGCTTCATCCGTTGCTGTTATGCTTCCAGCGTTGAGGATATTCAGAAAGCACTGGAGAAGATGGGGGCGTTTGTGGAACGTCATAAATAGACCGGCAGCAGCCAGGTCTTAGGTGGACTTTGCTTATTCGGAAAAAAGACTTGGGGTTGGATGCTCGGGGGTTATGGCAGGCAGGAGGAACACTGTTAGAAAGCGAATATCACCCTAGATTGATTTGGTATGGGATGTTTTGTTAAATGGCAAAGGTTGTCCTGGAGTGAATGGTTATTTCATGGCCACCAACGGGGAATTATATTGAGCCGGGTGGATAAATCGGCCCGGGATCCTTGGAACCGATACCCCCGGCAGATACTGGTTGGCAAGGGATATCTGTTTCGTTGCGGTTAGGCGTCGGACTGTTATAATTGTTACAGTATTAGTCGAAAATGCGGTTTTTGGGGAGGAACATTAGATTATGAAAGTAATATTCTATGGCGCTGCCCGTACGGTTACGGGATCGTTTTTTGTCGTTGAAGCCGAGAATGCTCGTTTTGCCGTCGACTGCGGACTTTTTCAAGGTCCGAGTGAGATCAGGGATCGTAACTATCAGCCTTTTCGCATCGAGCCGAGCAGTCTGGACTTCCTGATCCTGACTCATTCCCATATTGATCATTCAGGCTTGATCCCCAAATTGTGTGCCCATGGCTTCAAAGGTCCGATCTATTCCACCTACGCCACCGATGACCTGGCCTCGATTCTGCTGCCGGACTCAGGTTACATTCAGGAAACTGAGGTCGAGAGAAAAAATCGTAAATTGGACCGTTCCGGGCAGCCTTTGCTTAAACCGATTTATACGGTAGAGGATGCCGAAAAAAGCATCGAACAGTTTGTCCCGTACACTTATGATGA
>CAZDND010000144.1:1862-4696 GCA_964506825.1 uncultured Syntrophothermus sp. | reverse complement strand
GTTGTAACCGGGATCTCCGAGTAATAGTCTCACCGGGCTTCGATAGGCATTTAGCGGGTACGCCGTTGATCATTCTCGGCAGATAGAACCGATTGAAGTTGGAGTGCAGGCAGACCGGGGTTTACCCCTGTCTGCCTGTTGACACACCGCTTTTATTTGTGATAAATTAAATGTTGCGATTGTTTTACAGGAGGTGTTACCATGCGGGTGGCTGTAACCATGGCTTGTTCGGAGTGCAAGCAAAGAAATTATATGTTTACCAAAGACAAGAAAAAACATCCGGAGAAGATGGAAATCAAAAAATACTGCCGGTTCTGTAATGGGCATAAGATTCATAAAGAAGGCAAGTAACCTCATAAGGTTGTGAAATAAGTGGCCAATAATTATGAAAAGAGTACCGTAAAGGATACTCCCAAAGGGAATGTGAAGACGCTCCCCAAGAAAAAGACCGAAAAACTTGACGCTAAAGCTATTTGGTGGAAAATCCGGGACTACATGATTGGGGTCTACAATGAGCTGAAGAAGGTTCATTGGCCCGACCGCAAGGCCCTGGTGGCTTATACCGCGGTGGTTCTGTTTGCGGTGGCCCTGGTCAGCGGAATGATGTTTGTTTTGGATCAAATATTGGGTTTTTTGCTGGAGCTGTTCTTAAATGCTTTTGGGAAATAGGTGGTGTTAGGTCATTCAGGACGAAGAGTTGCTAAAACCAGCCAAAGAGGGGAAATCCCCAGAGATGCCTGACGGTTCAAACCCGGATCGCAAATGGTATGTGGTGCACACGTATTCCGGATATGAGAACAAAGTCAAGGCGAATCTGGAAAAACGCGTTGAGTCCATGAATATGGAAGATCAGATTTTCAATGTGATCATTCCTGAAGAAGACGAGATCGAATACAAGGGCGGTCAGCGCAAAGTAACTAAACGAAGAATATTTCCGGGTTATGTTATGGTAGATATGGCCCTTTCAGACGATTCCTGGATAGCCGTAAGGCACACGCCTGGGGTTATCGGGTTTGTGGGCAGCGGAACCAAGCCCATCCCACTGCAGAATGCGGAAGTGGAGCGAATCCTGCGGCACATGGGGTTGATTGGCACCAAGCCCAAGATGGACATCCAGATCGGGCAGCATGTCCGAGTCAAGAGTGGTCCATTTGAAAACTTTGAAGGTGTGGTCAAAGAGGTCATGCCTGACAGAGGCAAGATCAGGGTCAACATATCCATGTTTGGACGAGAGACTCCGATTGAATTGGATTATGAACAGATTGACAAAGTCTAATAGGATATAAAGGAGGTGGCATAAGATGGCAAAGAAAGTAATGGGTCTTATCAAATTGCAGATTGCGGCCGGCAAGGCGACACCAGCTCCTCCGGTTGGACCAGCATTGGGACAATATGGGGTTAATATAATGGCGTTTTGCAAGGATTACAACTCAAGGACTGCAAATCAGGCCGGGTATATAGTACCGGTTGAGATCACAGTGTTCGAGGACCGCTCGTTCAGTTTTTCGTTAAAGACTCCTCCAGCGTCAGACCTTCTGAAAAAGGCAGCAGGAGTAGATCGGGGTTCAGGGGTACCCAACAAGACCAAGGTGGCCAAGATCTCCCAGAGCAAGGTAAAAGAGATCGCGGAGTTAAAGATGCAGGATTTGAACGCATTCAGCATAGACTCGGCCGTTAAGATGATAGAGGGAACGGCCAGGAGCATGGGAATTGAAATCACACCCTAAGGGGATAATTTTGTGGGAGGATTAACATCCGCCATAACCACAGGAGGTATGAAGATGAAAAAAGGCAAGAGATACCAGGAAGCGCTAAAGCAGTATGATGTAAACAAGTTGTATGAGCCCCTCGAAGCGCTGCAGTTGGCCAAGGATATTTCCCGGGTCAAGTTTGACGAGACGATTGAAGTTCACATCAAGCTAGGGGTTGACCCCCGTCATGCCGACCAACAAGTAAGGGGTACGGTGGGACTGCCCAATGGGACCGGTAAGACACGTCGGGTATTGGTTTTCGCCAAAGGCGATAAAGCCAAGGAAGCGGAACAAGCTGGAGCTGATGTAGTGGGCGCCGAGGAATTGGCGGAGAAGATCCAGGGCGGATGGCTGGACTTCGATGTGGCAGTGGCTACCCCAGATATGATGGCGGTGGTTGGTAAACTGGGAAAGGTTCTCGGACCAAGAGGTTTGATGCCGAATCCGAAATCCGGGACGGTTACTTTTGATGTAGCCCGGACCATAAAGGAACTTAAAGCAGGCCGTATTGAGTACCGGGTTGATAAGACTGCCATCGTTCATGCTCCGATAGGAAAAGTATCCTTTGACATCAACAGTCTGGAAGAAAACTTCAGCGTATTTGCGAGTGCCTTGATGAAGGCCAAACCGGCGTCTGCTAAAGGCCAATACATGAAATCGGTCAATATTTGCTCCACCATGGGACCGGGAATTAAGGTAGACCCTGTGGTGGTAATGCAGAAAAACAAATAGTGGTATCCTCAAAATATTATAGGTTGGCTTAAGACAGCGGGAGGCGAAGCCTTAATTGCCCGCCGAGGTTAACATCGGGATTGGTTTTATAAACCTCCGTGTTGATATCTGGGCATGGAGGTTTTTTATTGTCAAGTGAGGGAGGTGAAGATTCGAAATGGCAAATATCGACGCAAAGAGGGAAACCGTTCGGGAGATCCAGAAATGGTTTGACGAAGCCAGCTTGGTGGTTTTTACCGATTTCCGCGGACTTAATGTTGCTGAGATGAAGGAACTACGGACAAAACTGAGAGATGTTGGCGGCGACTATCGAGTGGTCAAAAACACGATGACACGTTTTGCCATCCAAAA
>CAZDND010000144.1:0-1852 GCA_964506825.1 uncultured Syntrophothermus sp. | reverse complement strand
CAGGAACTGGAAGGGCTGCTTCCACTGACCGATGGACCTAACGCCCTGATGTTCAGTGCTGGTGACCCGGTGGAACCGGCCAAGGTGCTTTATGATTTCATAAAGGTCCGCAAGAAGCTGGAAGTGAAAGGCGGCCTGTTGGAAGGTACTGTGGTAGACGCAACTCAGGTCAAGACCCTGTCTACCCTGCCGTCGCGGGAAGTGCTGGTCGCTCAGGTCTTGGGAGGCTTGCAGGCTCCCATCTATGGGTTGGCATATGTACTGAAAGCCAATATCACGGGTCTGGTCAGGGCTTTGGACGCCGTTCGGGAACAAAAGGAAGCATCATAAAGACAACAATTAATAATAGGAGGTAGATATTAAAATGAGTAAAGTTCAAGATGTAATGGAAATCGTAAAAGGTTTGACCGTATTGGAACTGGCAGAGCTGGTTAAGGCTCTCGAGGAAGAATTTGGCGTGAGTGCGGCTGCTCCCGTAGCTGCAGCGGCTGGTCCGGCAGCAGTGGCTGCCGAGGCAGTTGAAGAGCAAACCGAGTTTGACGTAATACTGGTTGATTTCGGCGAAAAGAAAGTCAACATCATCAAGGTCGTACGTGAACTTACCGCCCTGGGACTCAAGGAAGCCAAGGACCTGGTTGATTCCGCTCCCACTCCCATCAAAGAGAAGATCAGCAAACAGGAAGCTGAAGATATCAAAGCCAAGCTGGAAGAAGCAGGCGGAAAAGCCGAAATCAAGTAAATTTTCTACTCCTCAAAGCACGTCGCCAAGACGTGCTTTTTTTATGGGAATAAGTTGCTATCTATCATTGATAATGGATATAATAAATTTGATTCTTCACTTTTCAGAAGTCTTGACGAATGAAAAATCATGTGATAGCATTAACAATTGCGATTCGTATAAACTGGTAGAGGGTGTATGAATATCCAGAAACACACCAATAAGGGCAAAAAAAGCGAGGTACCTTGTCGAACCTTGCTTTTCACTCTTTTAGGATTACGAAAAGGGGTGAGAGAACTTAATGGCTCAAGTCATTAAATGTGGAAAACGCGAAAGACTCAGTTATGCCAGAACTACAGAGGTGATATCCCTCCCGAATTTGATCGAGGTGCAGACCAACTCGTATGAGTGGTTCCTTACTGAAGGTTTGGGAGAAGCTCTCCGGGAAGTCTTTCCCATAGAAGACTACACCGGAAAACTCCAGCTTCAATTTGTCAGTTATCAATTAGGGGAACCGAAGTATGAGGTTCAGGAGTGCAAGGAACGGGATGCCAGTTATCAGGCGCCTTTGAAGCTGAAGGTTAGACTGACTGATAAAGAAACCGGAGAACTTAAAGAATCGGATGTCTATATGGGTGATCTTCCCATTATGACTGATAAGGGTACCTTTATTATAAATGGTGCTGAACGGGTTGTGGTCAGCCAGTTGGTCAAATCGCCAGGGGTCTACTTCAACGAACGTATGGATCTGACCGGCAATATTCTCTACGGTGCCACGATAATACCCAATCGCGGAGCCTGGTTCGAATTGGAGATGGACAGCTATGGGGCGGTTTACACTCGGATTGACAAGACCCGGAAAATTCCGGTAACCGTCCTTTTACGCTGCATAGGCTATCCGTCCAGCCAGGACATTCTGGAACTCTATGATAACGATGAGACTATTGTTCGGACTTTGGAAAAAGACGTCACCACCAATCGGGAAGAGGCTTTGATCGAGTTCCATCGTCGTCTGAGACCCGGTGAACTGGCTACTGTCGATGGGGCAGGACAACTACTGAACAATCTGTTTTTTGATCCCCGGCGTTATGATTTGGCAGCGGTGGGGCGGTATAAGATAAATAAGAAACTCGA
>CAZDND010000143.1:1340-4758 GCA_964506825.1 uncultured Syntrophothermus sp. | reverse complement strand
GAGGCAGGGTCCTCGGTCCCATGAAAACAATCGGCAAGGTTGCCGGCAGTGGTACTAAAATACGGTTTTGGCCCGATGAGAAGATTTTTGAAACCCTGGTTTTTGATAATTCTGTACTGATGCAGCGATTCAAGGAATTGGCCTATCTTAACCGGGGGCTCAAGATATCATATATTGACGAACGGGTCGGTTTTCAGCAAACATTTTGCCAGGTGGGCGGCATATCTGACTACGTTCAGCTCCTAAACAGCAATAAGGATGTACTGCATCCTCCTATATACCTCCACGGAGAAAGAAACGGAACCGACGTGGAGATTGCCATCCAATATAACGATGGCTATTCTGAAAACCTTTATTCTTTTGCCAACAATATTCGAACTACTGAGGGTGGAACCCACGAGACAGGGCTGCGTATCGCCTTGACTCGCTTGATCAATGATTACGCCCGGCGGTCCAATTTGGTAAAGGAGAACGAGGCAAATCTTCTTGGTGAAGACATTCGCGACGGCCTGACCTGTGTAATCAGCCTGAAGATTTTGGAACCGCAATTTGAAGGGCAAACCAAGACCAAGCTCGGCAATACCGAAGTGCGGGGAACCGTAGAGACTTTATTGGGCGAGGGACTTGGGGACTACCTAAATGATCATCCGGCTGTGGCCAAGAAGATAGTGGATAAGGCCCTGACTGCATCAAGATCCAGGATAGCGGCCCGAAAAGCCAAGGATTTGGTGAGAAGAAAAGGAGCCCTGGAGAGTGCCTCGCTGCCAGGCAAATTGGCTGACTGCCAGAGCCGCGATGCTTCCCAAAGCGAACTGTTTATTGTGGAAGGGGATTCGGCTGGCGGATCGGCTAAACAAGGCCGGGACCGGCATTTTCAAGCCATCCTGCCCCTGCGGGGTAAAATCATAAATGCAGAAAAAGCCCGTATTGATAAGGTGCTGTCCAATGAAGAAATAATCTCCATAATAACCGCTATGGGCACTGGAATTGCTGAAGATTTCGATATTGGGCAGGCTCGGTACCATAAGTTTATTATTATGACCGATGCTGATGTGGATGGAGCCCACATTCGCATCCTACTGCTGACCTTTCTCTATCGCCACATGCCGCAGCTCATAAAACAAGGTTATGTATATATAGCTCGTCCGCCCTTGTTCAAAGTTCGGGATGGCAAGAAAGATGCATATTTTTATTCCGATGCCGAGTTAGATCGATTTTTAAAGAATCATCGGGGAAAGCCAGCTATATCAAGATTTAAGGGCTTGGGTGAAATGAATCCCGCGCAGTTGTGGGAAACCACCATGAATCCTGAGGTACGCATCCTTAAACAGGTCAACATCGATATGGCAGAGGAAGTTGACCGCTTATGCACCCTGTTTATGGGGTCCCGCCCCGATGAGAGGAAGCGCTTTATTTCGGATAATGCCAGAAATGCTAAGAATATAGATATCTAAGAGTATTATCCCCGGGTGCGATCCTTTTTATAGGACCAAGGCCAAGTTTATAAAGAGGCAGGAGAGAAGAGATCATGAATCTGTTCGAAAATGTACAAACAGTCAGCATGGCACAGGAAATGGAATCATCATTTATGGATTACGCCATGAGTGTCATCGTTTCACGGGCTCTGCCGGATGTGAGGGATGGTCTGAAGCCGGTTCACCGGAGGATTCTCTACGCCCTGCATGATTTGGGTATTGGGTGGGATAAACCCTACCGGAAATCAGCTTATATGGTTGGCGAAGTACTGGGGAAATATCACCCCCACGGCGATAGCTCGGTCTATGAGGCTGCAGTCCGAATGGTGCAGGAATTTGCCACCCGGTATCCGCTTATCGACGGACAGGGAAACTGGGGTTCGGTAGACGGAGATTCGGCAGCAGCTTTGCGTTATACCGAATTGCGCATGTCCAAAATTGCTGGCGAAATGCTGGCTGATATCGATAAGAACACCGTTGAATTTATGGATAATTATGATGCGACTCGCCAGGAACCGGTGGTATTGCCGGCCCGTATACCGAACCTTCTTATCAATGGTTCAACCGGGATAGCTGTGGGCATGGCTACCAACATTCCGCCGCATAATCTTGGAGAAGTGGCCAATGGCCTCATTCATCTCATCGACCATCCGGAAGCCACCGTCCGGGATCTCATCAAGTATATCAAAGGGCCTGATTTTCCTACCGGGGGAGACATAATTGGAATGGAAGGGATTGTAAAGGCGTACGAGACTGGGCGAGGTTCTATAAAAATGCGTGCCAAAGCCGAAATAGAGTCTCTTCGGGGCGGGAAGAACGCTATTGTCATCAGGGAACTGCCGTATCAGGTAAACAAGGCCAAACTTGTGGAAAAAATTGCCGACCTGGTCAAAGATAAGCGCACCATCGATGGTATCAGTGATCTTCGGGATGAGTCAGACCGGGACGGAATCAGAGTCGTGATTGAAGTTAAGAGGGACGCCAATCCTAATCTGATACTCAATCAATTATTCAAACAGACTCAGTTGGAGGACAATTTTGGCGTAATCATGCTTGCGTTGGTTAATGGTGAACCCAAAGAACTAAATCTCAAAGAGATGCTTTGGCACTATCTTGAACACCGTAAAGATGTGGTGCTTCGCTGCACCCGATATGAGCTGCTCCGTGCGGAAAACCGTATCCATATACTCTATGGGTTGACTCTGGCCCTTGATAATTTGGATGAGGTCATCAAAATCATTCGTAAATCCAAGGATACTGCGGAAGCACGCCGCAAATTACAGGAGCGATTTGGTCTTTCGGATATGCAGACAGCAGCTGTATTGGAAATGCGCCTGCAGAAACTGACGGGTCTGGAGCGGAGCAACCTGCAGACGGAATTGCACCAATTGGAGATATCCATCGCCTCTCTCAAGGAAATTCTGGCTAATGAGTTCCGGGTAATGGAAATAATCAAAGCTGATTTGAAGGATGTAAAATCCCGGTATGGAGATTCCCGGAAAACTGAGATTCGAAAAGAATTAGCAGAGCTGCCAATCAGGGACATGATTCCCGAGGAGGAAATGTTTCTGGTCCATACCCAACAGGGATTTTTAAAGCGACAACTGGTCGACGATTTATTGTTTCCCCGGCGAGGAATGAAAAGAACCGGGGGCCAACTAAATACCAGGGATGGCTTCATCAGGGAAATCATTACTGCCAGCACCCATGAATTACTGTTGTTGTTGAGTAACCGGGGCAAAGTTTTCTCGGTCCCGGTTCATAAGATAAAAGAAAGTGCCGGTCAAGCCCGGGGCGTGAGTTTCACCAATTTGTTAGGGCTCAGTCCGGGAGAAAAAATCCTGTTGATGACTGCCCTGCCTGATCTGGAAAGCCCACAATTTCTGCTGATGGTTACCCGCAGCGGCAGCATTAAGAAGACCAGGATTTCGGATCTCGGTCCC
>CAZDND010000143.1:0-1330 GCA_964506825.1 uncultured Syntrophothermus sp. | reverse complement strand
GAGGACGAAGTGGCCGCAGCCAGGATCACCAGAGGCAGCGATGATATAGTGGTGGCGACCGACGATGGTATGATGATCCGGTTTTCGGAAGATGATATACGCCCCTCGGGTCGGACAAGTCAGGGCATCCGGGCTATCCAGATCAAACAGAATCATGTTATATCCATGGGATTGGTTTCGGAAGGGTCATTTATTCTTACCATCACGGAAAACGGTTATGTAAAGCGCACTGATGTCGCTGAATATCATGGGCAGTCAAGGGGTGGTAAAGGAGTAAGAGCAGTTCACCTTACAGAGGCGACCGGTAAGCTCAAGTTTATGTCGGTGGTGGGTGAAGTGGGCGAATTTGCAATCATGACTTCGGCCGAAAAAGTACTGACTTATGCCTATCGGGATGTCCCTTTGGCAAGCCGCACCGGCCGGTCTGGAATCATCAAGGGTTTGCAGCCCAAAGAAAGCATCGTGGCCTTATCCAGCACTGCCGCTCAGCCGTTGGCAGCAGAAGGCCCGCAGTAACGCCCGACTTAAAACAAAATTGATTGCATGATAAAAAGGGGGGGACGGTGCAGCTTTGACAGCACCGTCCCCACCTTTGTTTATGTTGTTACTCAGATTATCTAGATAATCGATTTAATGACTATTAATGCTCCCTCAGGGTAATAGTCAACTATGGTGTCAAGTTGCTCGGAGACAAACCGCAGGGGAATGAGAGTCCTGCCATCAACGATTTTGGCGGCTACATCCATTTCTACCGTGGTTGTCTTCCCATCTTTGAGAATGGTAGCTTCGGTTTCATTCGGGGTAATGGTTACCTTGGTTGTTCCTTTGGTAAAGACAACCTGGTTGTTAATATATTGGACTTCGCATCCAAGTGCTTCAGCAATCTTCCGGATGGGAACCAAAGTTCTGCCATTTTCCAGCTCTGGTTCTACATCATAGTCGACGGATTTGCCGTTGACATAGGTATGAAGCTTTTCACCCTTAATTTTATGCATTTTGCTTAAGACTTTGAAATCCTCAACATCTCCGTCATTGTCGGCAATGGCTTCTTCCATGGCTTCGATTGCGTCCTCGACTTCAGTAGCGCTCAAACCTCTCATTGCGAGCAGCTCCATCAGGCGATCATAACCATGGTTCCTATTGTCTTTGCGGAGGTGATTCCGCACCGCGTTCAAAAGTCCGTGGGTATTGCCGTTTTTGTCATCGTCGATGATTCCGTCATCTTCTGCGTCGTCGCTGGTCTCTTCATCGACAATTATATCGACTTCCAGATCAGCTATCATCTCGTCGTCGTCACCATAAGCGGCAAACAAAAGAGTGTAGTCGCCTA
>CAZDND010000142.1:0-4853 GCA_964506825.1 uncultured Syntrophothermus sp. | reverse complement strand
CCCTACCCGGGCTCTAACATTTTCTCTCTTGGATCCGGCGGCGCGATCTATGTCCGCGATCCGGAGAAGAAGTTGGTGGAAGAACAGCTTAACGGCGGTGAATTTAATGAAATCAGCGATGCGGACTGGGAGCTCATCCTGCCGTACCTGGAAGAAAATGAAAGACTCTTTGCTATCAGCATAGATCAACTCCTCACTGTGGATAACCAAAAGAAAGTCCCCAAAGATGTCTATCGCAAGATAATGCCTGAGAAGGCGGCCTCATCGGGGGATAATACCGACGGATTGAGTGAGACCTGTAAATAGTGAAACCACCCGGGTGCTGGCTCGGAGGGGTGAAAAATAATCGGTTTATTAGGTTATATCCTATAGCTGATCATGGTTACAGCTGTTTTGAAGGAAGTGCCCCCTAATGGGGGCCTTTGTTATTTTTAGCCACACAACTTTTCCTGAATCGATCATTTGCGAGGCGAGCAAGCCGGGAGTAATTTGGAAAAATGAAAGAATTCGAAGAGATGCCCACAGACACAGGGAGCGGGCTCCCCTCTAGCTAAATTGCAGGATAATGGTAAATGGATGGGAAATACCCTATTTATACAGGTCCGATAATTCAGAACGGAGAAGGATGAGATATGAAACATCTGGATGTGGTGGCTGCAATTATTATTCATGACGGGCAGATCTTATGCATGCAGCGGGGCCAGGCTGAGCTGGAATACATTTCCTGCAAATATGAATTCCCTGGTGGCAAAATCGAAGAGGGGGAATCGGGAGCCGAAGCCCTTATGCGGGAGATTAAAGAGGAAATGAATATATCGCTGGTGATCACGGACAAAGATTTCTTCATGACCGTGTACCATAACTATCCTGATTTCCAATTGACCATGCACAGTTACCTTTGTCGGGCGGAATCCAAAGAATTCGTCCGCAGAGAGCACATAGATCATCAATGGGTTTATCCCCAGCAGCTCGATATTTTGGACTGGGCGGCCGCCGATTATCCGATTGTGGAGAGGTTGATGGGAATGAGGTTATGTTGAAAGCGGGACTGTATGAACAGGTAATAAGTATCGGGTTGGCCCGGGAGCTTGACCGGGCAACCGGCCAGCTCAAATCGGTTGCGCCCATCGACAGCGCCGAAGCATCCAAGGTTTTGTCCAAATATATCGCCGATATCATTGAAAAGGGCTTGGACAACGTCAAGGACAGGGGCGGAGATATAAAGACTCAGGTAGACCTGGCCAATAAAATCGTACAAACTATCATGACCGAGACCAAAGAAGAATATTTTGCTGTTTTATCAGTTGATCAGCGTGCTGAGCAGCTGCTGGCCCTAATAAATATGCAGAATACTGTTTACGCGGTGAATGAAAGGACGGAGATTATTCGTCCCAAGACGTCAATTGCGCAAAGCTCCTTGTTCACCGGTGCTCTCCACGAGCCCAGCATGTTTACCGAATTGAAAAAGGAAATCGTTTCGGCCGACAGGATCAACATGCTGGTTTCTTTTATTAAATGGAGCGGGTTGCGCCTGATTATTGATGAACTGAGGAGCTTTGCCCAACGCGGCGGCCAGTTGCGGGTTATTACCACCTCCTATATGGGGGCCACAGATGTCAAAGCCATTGAGGAATTGCGCCAGATTCCCAACAGTGAAATCAAGGTATCCTATGATACCAAGCGCACCCGGTTGCATGCCAAGACCTACGTATTTTATCGCGACACCGGCTTTACGACTGCCTATGTGGGCTCGTCAAATCTGTCCAATGCTGCTATTTCCAGCGGATTGGAGTGGAATGTCAAAATTACTGCCCAGGATCTGCCGGAAACGATCCGCAAGATTGATGCTACCTTTGAGAGCTATTGGAATTCCATGGAGTTTGAAGATTACTCCGAGGACCAAAAGCTGCGACTGGCGAGAGCCCTGAACGCCGAAAAAAATAATGGGGGTGACAAATCCAACCTTTTTGCATTTGATATTCGGCCTTACCCCTACCAGCAGGAAATTCTGGATAAACTGCAGGTTGAGCGCAAGGTGCGGGGACATTATAAAAATTTGATCGTAGCCGCCACCGGCACCGGCAAAACGGTGATTTCCGCCTTGGATTACCAAAAGTTTTGCCAGGACAATCCGGGGCAACCCTGCCGGTTGCTCTTCGTCGCCCATCGGGAGGAAATCCTGAAACAGAGCCTGGCCTGCTTTCAAGGAGTGCTGAAGGATGCCAACTTCGGTGATCTATTTGTTGGCAGCCATAGGCCAACCAGGATGGAACACCTGTTTATATCGGTGCAAACCTTCAATTCACAAGAGATGCAGACTAAAACATCAGCTGATTATTACGACTACATCATCGTAGATGAATTTCATCATGCAGCGGCGCCCACATACCAAAAGCTGCTGACCTATTACCAACCCAAGATATTGCTGGGGCTTACGGCGACGCCGGAACGCATGGATGGCAAACCAATTTTGGACTATTTTGATAACCGGATCGCGGCGGAGATCCGCCTTCCAGAGGCCATCGACCGCAAGTTGCTGTGCCCGTTCCAATACTTTGGAGTGACCGATACTATAGATTTGCACCAGCTGAAATGGGCCCGGGGCGGATATGACAAAGCCGAGTTGAGTAATCTATATACTCTTGATCGGGCAGTTGCTGACCGTCGCGCAGGCATGATCGTTTCGGCTCTGGGGAAATACCTAACTGACATGGATGATGTCAAAGGGTTGGGATTTTGCGTATCAGTCGAGCATGCCAAATACATGGCAGAGTATTTCCAATCCCACGGCATTCCCTCCATGTTTTTGGTCGGCACCTCCCCTGATGAGGAACGCTTTACTGCCAAGCAAAAACTGGTTGGGGGAGAGATGCGGTTCATATTTGTGGTGGACATTTATAACGAAGGGGTCGATATTCCTGAAATCAATACCGTGTTGTTTCTGCGTCCCACCGAAAGCTTGACGGTTTTCTTGCAGCAGTTGGGCCGGGGGCTTCGTCTGGCCCCCAACAAGGAATGCCTGACGGTTCTGGACTTCATTGGGCAGGCTAATAAGAAATACAATTTTGAAGCCAAATTTGCTTCCTTGCTTGCCAATACCACCAAAAGCGTTCAGCGTGAAATCAAAGACGGTTTTGTCTCCCTGCCCAAAGGTTGCTATATCCAATTGGAGCGTAAAGCCACGGACTACATATTGAAAAGCATTCGCAGTTCCTTCGGCATGAAGGCAGGTTTGATTTCACGCCTGGCGACCTTCACCGAGGACAGCGAATTACAGCTCACATTGGATAATTTTACAGCATACTATCATCTGGATGTACGCAGCATTTATAAGTATGGCAGCTTTTCGAGATTGTGCGTGCTGGCCGCGGTCAAAGACGATTTTGATGAACCGCTGGAGGAATTATTTAAGAAGGCTTTCCCGCGTATCTGCGCCATCGATTCAAGGCGTTGGCTAAATTTTATGTTGGGAGTCTTATCAGGGGTTGATGACCTGGATATGGAAAGGATCAACGGCGCCGAACGGCGGATGCTGCAAATGTTCCAGTTTACGGTTTGGCAAAAGTCAGCGGAGGAATGCGGATTTGCAAGTCTGAAGGAGGGTCTGTCGCATTTAAAGAATAGTCCGGTGCTCTGCGCTGAATTGATCGAGCTGCTGCAGTACAACCTGAACCATATTGATTTTATCGACGAACCGGTGGAGATGGGATTTGATTGTCCGCTGGACTTGCATTGCACCTATACCCGCGATCAGATCCTGGTAGCCATGGATTTCATGAAGCCGGTGACAGTTCGTGAGGGTGTGAAGTACTTGCCGGACAAGAAAATGGATGTTTTCTTCGTAACTTTGAATAAGTCAGAAAAAGATTATTCTCCAAGCACCATGTACAACGACTATTCTATCAACGAATGGTTATTTCACTGGCAAAGCCAGAGTACCACCGCGGATACTTCACCAACTGGACGGCGCTACATCGGCCATAACCAGCAAAACAGTAAAATACTGTTGTTTGTCCGCGAGTTCAAGAGTGATATAGCCGGAACTGCTCCCTATACCTTCCTTGGCCTGGCTGATTATATTAAACATGAAGGTTCCCGACCCATGAATATTACCTGGAAACTTCACCGGCCGCTCCCGGCGAAATACTTGAGGAAAACTAAAAAGTTGGTGGTGGGGTAGAGGGCAGCAGAGAAGCGACGGGGCTTTCTCTTTGCTTCTTTTTACGAACATCCCAGAGCCTCTCCCAAATGTAAAGACTGATTAGCCAATTCGAACTCTCCTTAATTTGAGGATGTGAATTTCAATCCGACTATGCCAACCAACAAGAGGGTTACAAAAATTAATCGCACAGCGGTCATCGGCTCTTTGAAGTACAACACGCCTACTATTGTAGCGCCCAAAGCCCCGATACCCGTCCAAATTGCGTAAGAAGTACCCAAAGGCAATGTTTTTATGGCTTGTGACAGATAATAGAAACTTCCCACCATCACGATAATCGTCGGGATCGTATACTCCAGCTTGCTAAAACCATCCGAAAGTTTCAAAAGTGTCGCCCAAGTGATTTCGAGCAAACCCGCAGCAATAAGATAAATCCAGGATATTGTCATCGCAGCGCCTCCCCAAATATAAAAAAGGCACCTATTGTCTGCATCTTCTAGGCCTAACGATGCAAACAACACGCGCCTTCTGCTTACCCGGCGGCAAGCAGAACGTATTTGAAGCATAGCACTAATCCCAAAACAAATCAAAAAGAACGCCCTTATGGATCGCGTCAAGATACTTTGGGTTTTAAGAAGAGAGAAACTCCCTTTGGTCATTTTGAAGGTATCAAGAAGTCCGGATAGCTCTTAGA
>CAZDND010000141.1:0-4907 GCA_964506825.1 uncultured Syntrophothermus sp. | reverse complement strand
GGGATGACATTTTCCCTGATGAGTTATACCATGACATTATCGCTGATTAACAACAGGTGGTCTATTAATATTCTTGTTTTTTCTATAGCTACTTGATATAATTATCTTCGCGACAAAAGAGGCAGGAAGAGGTGAAACCGTGAAAGAGAATATACATCCGAAATATCACCGGGCAACGGTGACCTGTGCTTGCGGTACAACTTTCGAGAGCGGGTCAACGAAGGAGAATCTCAAGGTCGAGGTCTGCTCCAAGTGCCACCCCTTTTACACTGGCAGCAGGTCAAGACTAGTCGATAAGGGCGGCAGGGTTGAAACGTTCAAGAGAAAGTACGGGATTGAATAGAAAATAGCAGAGAATTCTCTGCTATTTTTCTTAGGGGATTGTAATGAGCAAGAAGTTTTCTTACGGGGGTCAAGCGGTAATCGAAGGGGTCATGATGAGGGGACCCGCCGCCGTAGCCCTGGCTGTTCGCCAGGCTAACGGAGAGATAGTCGTTGAAAGAGAGACCCAGGTACCACCGGGAAGGAAATTCCCGTTTCTGGGCTGGCCCTTCGTTCGCGGAACTGTGGTTCTGATTGATTCGCTGAGGCTGGGAATGAAAAGTCTCAACCGGTCCGCGATTCTGGCCGGTGAGGAAGATGAGCAGTTGTCCAATACCGAGATTTTTTGGACAACTGTTTTGGCTATTGTTCTGGCTGTGGGGCTGTTTATTGCCTTGCCGACCGGGTTGATCCATTTCACCCGGCAGTATATCGGAGGGGTTATGGCGCAGAACGTCGTGGAGGGAGTAGTGAGAATCCTCATCTTCCTGGGTTACGTTTTGGCCATTTCAAGGATAGATGAAATTAAACGGGTGTTTATGTACCATGGTGCTGAGCATAAGGTCATCAACGCCTATGAAACCATGGGGACACTGGATCTGGAAAACAGCCGGGAGCAGTCTACTTTGCACCCCCGGTGCGGAACCAGCTTTCTGCTGATTGTCATGGTCATATCGATCTTGGTATTTGCAGGTCTGGGCGAGGGCAGTCTATTGTGGAGAATCACTTCACGAATCATGGTATTTCCCATCGTGGCTGGGCTTGGATATGAGTTTATAAAGATTACTGCCCGGTATTCAGAGCAGCGGTGGGCGGAATTGTTGATGACGCCCGGGTTGTGGCTGCAGAAAATTACTACGGGAGAGCCGGACGACGATCAGTTGGAAGTTGCATTGTCTGCCTTGGGGGCGGTTCTGGAAGCTCCAACCGGAAATTAATTGACGAGGGATTATTATGCTGGATAAATTAGCAAGCCTGGAAGAAAAATACGAAGAGATTTCGGAACTTCTGTCCCAACCCGAGACAGTATCCGATATGGCCCATTATCAGAAGCTGATGAAGGCCATGTCGGATTTGGGCGTCATTGTGGCTGCCTACAGGGAATATAAACAAGTTCTGGAAGATATATCAGAAGCCGAGGGACTCTTAAAGGATGATCTGGACGATGACTTCCGCGCTTTGGTGGAACAGGAAATGCGTCAATCCTCCGAGCGGAAGACCGAGATGGAGAAAGAACTGCAGATGCTGCTTTTGCCCCGTGATCCCAACGATGACAAGAATGTGGTCATGGAGATACGAGCGGGAACCGGGGGGGAAGAGGCAGCCCTTTTTGCAGCCAGTCTGTTCCGGATGTATGGTAGGTATGCCGAAAAACAGGGTTGGCGAATCGACATCATGAATGTCAGTTATTCTGATCTGAATGGCTTCAAAGAAGTGGTGTTTGTTGTAGAGGGACGGGGAGCGTACAGCAAATTAAAATATGAATCAGGTGTACATAGAGTACAGAGAATTCCGGCAACTGAATCAAGCGGCAGGATCCATACTTCGGCGGCCACGGTGGCAGTTCTTCCGGAAGCCGAGGAAGTTGAGGTAGAGATTGGCCCCAATGATATTCGGGTGGACTTGTACTGCTCCAGCGGACCGGGGGGCCAGTCCGTAAATACTACCCAGTCCGCAGTAAGGCTGACTCACCTGCCGACAGGTCTGGTAGTCATATGCCAGGATGAGAAGTCCCAACATAAAAACAAAGATAAGGCCATGCGGGTCCTCAGAGCGCGGTTGTTGGAGAAGATCACTGCAGAAAAGGAAGCCGAAATTGCTGATACCCGACGGGGGATGGTAGGATCCGGAGACCGCAGCGGTAAGATACGCACTTATAATTACCCCCAGGGCAGGGTCACCGACCACAGAATCGGACTCACCCTCCACAAATTGGATATGGTGCTGGAGGGTGATCTCGATGAGATCGTAAACGGACTGATTACTCAAGATCAAGCCGAAAAACTGCAACAGGTGGACTAAAAGTGCAAAAAGAATGGCAGATACAAGATCTCCTGGGTTGGACGAAGCAGCGCTTTGAGGGCCTGGGAATAAAAGAACCTCGATTGGAAGCCGAGGTTCTTTTGAGTCATGCCCTGAAGATGGACAGAATCTCTCTGTATGTTAATTATGATCGACCGGTGGATGCTGAGGAACGCAATGTTTTTCGGACTATGGTGAAACGAAGGATGGCGGGTGAACCAGCCGCATACATAATCGGCGAAAAAGAATTCATGTCGCTTCCCTTTGCAGTGGATTCACGAGTGCTCATCCCCAGGCCGGATACTGAGATCATGGTGGAAGAGAGCCTGCGGTTAGCGGCCCTAATGGGCGGACAACTGCTGGCGGCGGATATTGGAACCGGGAGCGGTGCCCTGGCTATCAGCACGGCGAAGTATATCCCCGGAATCAAGGTCTATGCGGTGGATATTGACGAACAGGCGTTGCAGGTGGCCCGATCGAATGCCATCTTGAATGGGGTCGAGGACCGGATAGATTTTGTCAGAGGGAATCTGCTGGAAATGCTGCCGGACTCGGTATTCGACCTGATAATGGCAAATCTTCCGTATATCCCTTCTGAAGCTATGGCTGATCTGCCCCGGGAGGTAAGGGAGTTCGAACCCCATTCTGCCTTGGATGGAGGGCCGCGTGGAACGCGGTTTTATCGGGAATTGATGGATACCGCCTATGGGCATCTGGCTCCCGGCGGTTATTTGCTCATGGAGATCAGCGATGACGGGCAGGCGCAAGAACTGCTGACGAATGAAAATAAATGGTGGAAAAGGCATTACATGTTGAAGGACTTGGGAAATCGCTATCGAGTGCTGGTCCTGGTGAAAGGGGAGTAAAATATGCAAACCATGTTTCTCAAGGTGGATCCTCACCAGCCAAATCCCAGAATCATAGAAATTGCAGCTGCGATGATCAGGAACGGTGAAGTCGTAGCATTTCCCACCGAAACAGTTTACGGGGTAGGCGCTGACGCACTGAGTGAACGAGCGGTTGGCCGGATATTTGCCGCCAAAGATCGGCCCATGGACAACCCTTTGCTTCTGCACGTGGACAGCTGGGAGCAGGCGGCGGAGTTGGTATACCCTGTTTCAGATGAGGCGCTGGTTCTGGTGAAAAGATTTTGGCCAGGACCACTGACCTTTGTGGCCCGTGCCAGAGGGGAAGTCCCGGAGATTGTGCGGTCCGGCCTTCCTACCGTGGGTTTGAGAATGCCGGACCACCAGGTGGCATTAGATCTTATCAGGGCATCGGGAAGACCGATTGCGGCTACCAGCGCCAACAAGTCGGGGCATCCCAGCCCGATCAAGGCTGAACACGTAAAACATGACCTGGAAGGCAGAATATCAGCTATCATAGATGGTGGGGAGACTGGCTGGGGAATTGAGTCGACCATCATAGATATTGCGATTCTCAGGGTGGGAGCGGTGTCCTGGGAGCGGCTCAATCAAGCGCTGCCCGGTATGATCGTCTTGCCATCCACCGGGGAATCTTTGGGCAGAGCTGCGTCCGCCCAAGATAATCTGGGCCAACAGCTGGTGCCATTTGCTCACGGAGCAGTTTTTCCGGCCCGTTTGAAAAAAGATTTGGAGGGGGGAAGGCGGATTGGGATGGTAATCATGACCGAGCACGACCTGCCTGCTGAGCTGGACTATGTAAGGTTTATCCGCGGCGGATCCCGTGAGTATGCCCGAACCCTCTACGATATATTCAGAGCTGCAGTTAGCCATCAGGTGGATGTATTATATATGGAAATGCCACCTGAGGATGGGTTGGGTATAGCGGTGGCAGATCGCATTATGAAGTCGTCTGGTGACAGCCAGGGTTGACGGCTGGCGGCCAGGAAAGTTGGCCCGGCTATACTGCTGTCAGAAGATTAAGGGCCCGAGGATAGCAGCGTAGATGGGCTGAAGGCAGCCGGGGTCATATGACATCATAGTGCCTATGTGGAGGGATTGGATGAAAAGGGTAGTATTTATCTGCACCGGCAATACGTGCAGAAGTCCAATGGCCAAAGGACTTATGGCCATGAATCTCGAAAAGAGTTATCCTGAACTGGAAGGGAAAATCGAGATCCTGACGGCTGGATTGATGGCTTTCCCGGGGGACTCTGCATCGCCAAAGACTATAGTAGTTATGGATGAGATTGGGATAGACCTCTCGGATCATAGGGCCCGCTCAGTGACCCCGCAACTGTTGGATGAGGCAGACTATGTTTTTACCATGACCAGGGGTCATCGAGAGCAGTTGAGGCAGATATTTGGGCGGGAAGAAAAAATTCACACGCTTTACAGTTATTTGGGAGAAAATGGAGACGTCCAGGATCCCTTCGGAAGAGGAGAAAGGCACTATCGGGAGTGCAGAGATGAAATCGAAGGGCTGATCAGACGGATCTTACCGATAATATACCTGGAAATCATCAATAAAAATGAGGATACCGCCTGGAGGAATCCCAAGGATAACGTCGAAAATCGATGAGGTGAATGTGGATGATGATTGTATTGGGCAGCGACCATGCCGGTTATCAATTAAAACGA
>CAZDND010000140.1:0-4919 GCA_964506825.1 uncultured Syntrophothermus sp. | reverse complement strand
CTTAACGTCCCAGCCAGCGGCGTCCTTCTTCCCTCAAAACCGTCGGTTGTCCCTCGGTGATCTTCACCGCCGGAGGCGTGAAGATGAAAACTTTTTTGCTAAGCTGGTGACAGTGCCCGTCCAGGGCATAAGAAGCCGCACTAACGAAGTCGATTATATTCTGGCAGATATCGGGCGGGGTGCTTTCAAAATTTAGAATCACCTGTTTTTTATTGCGGAGATGATCCACCATGGCCCGAGCTTCATCAAAGCGCTGGGGTTCGCATATAACAACCTCCTGGGCTTTGGGGTAAGGAAACCTCAACAGATTAACGCTGGATTTTGCCTCGACCTCCGGATTGGTCCCTCCAAAATATTCGTCTTCGGGTTCCGGAGCCAGCCCCAGCCAATTAAATATTTTCTCGGTGATCGCCACATTCCAACCCCCTTCCAGAATCGGTCCTTCCGTCGTTTAGGGTCACATCAATACCTATTTTATACTAATTTCAAGATTTCAGTTATTATTATACATAAATATTCTCAATTGGCCCGGATTTATGGTTGGAATCACTCTGATGAACCGCAAATGCTGGAAGCCGGCAGTTTTCTGGACCTGGAAGAATGGATAAAAATCCGGGAACGCAATTAACCCCCAGCCTTGGCATTAATATCCGCGCCAATTTGATGACTGCCGCTGATGATAGAACCAACCGAACCTTTTAATCCACCCCCATCCCGCTTCACTCTGTATCCTTATTTTCGGGGGTAAAGCGCAGGGCTCCGGGTACCAGGGCATACCCGATACCGCTGTAGGTAGTGATGATCGGCCATTCATCACTGTGCCCCAGCTTGCGGCGCAGGTTCAGGATATGGTAGCGGGGGCTGCCTCCGCCGGCGCCCGCCGGGTCGGAGTCGAGCTCAGCTTCCAGAATTCTTAGCGGCACAGGGCGTCCTTCCCGCCGCTTGAGAACGCCCAGCAAGCGAATTTCTGCGGGAGTCAGGCGGATCCCCGCCCGCCTGACCCATATCTCTCCTCTTTCAATATCCACCAGTGGCTGTCTTACTGGCGTTCTCATTTGTATGCCTCCTTCAGTTGTTCGTGATGGTTGGTCATCTCTGCAGATGGCCGCCCCATATATTTCCATATATTTCCATTATTCGCGGCTGGTTTTAGCGCTGGTTTTGGTTGGTTAAGTTTTTTTTGCATTTTTTTAGCCTTTTTCGGCTCTATTCTGCCTCATATCGGCTAATATTTTCTATTATATTAGTATTTATGTTATTGTATGGGATTTTCGACATATAGTGATATTAATTCCATTAATTTAACTCACAACCACTATTTTTGACCCGGTTCGCCAAATTATCGGTTCAGCTTGCACCGCCCCACTGCCTTCCGGGTCTTGGTCTTCCATGGGCCAGGGGAATCAGTTCACCTAAAACCTGATAACCTCCGCGATAACCCCCGCCAGCTTGGCCTGCCATGCCGGGTTGCGGAGCATCTGCTCCTGCTCCGGATTGCTGATAAAGCCCAACTCCAAGAGCACTGCCGGCGCCCAGGTTCTGCGCAGGATATAAAAGGGAGCGACCCTCACCCCTCCGTCTGGCCACCCGGTGGCGGCTGCCAGGGGAGGCAGGAGTCGGGCCGCCGTTTGCTCAGCCCGTCCGCCCCGAGCACAGATGAAAGCTGACAAATAATTGGGCTCCGGCCGGTGGAAGGCGTTGACGTGCAGCGACACGATGAGGCTGCATCGGTGGCGGTTCAGGAAGATCTCCCTGTCGCTCAAGGAAAGATAAACGTCAGTGCTTCGGGTCATGACGGTGGCCACCTGTTGTCCTTCTGGATCAGGAGTTTCCAGCAAACAGGCCAGTTCCAAACCTACCGCCAGGTTGATGTGGGCCTCCCGGGTTCCCCCAGGCCCTACAGCACCAGGATCCCTGCCCCCATGACCGGAGTCGATGCCTATAATCATGATATTCTCCTTTCCGGAAGCGGGCTCACCTGCTCCCTGTGCTCAATATGGCGTCACGCAGCTCGCCGATGCTGCCGGTCAGCTGATCGAGTTTGGACTCGATGCGCACCAACAGGTAGACCGACACCAGGATGGGAAATCCGTAATTGCCTACCGCATTCAGCATGCCTTCCATCTCCTCACCTTCTTTCCTAATTATTGCTGGCTCCCAATTATGTCTTGTACGGTGAAAAATTCCATGAAACCGGGATTCTAAAATGAGAGGGACCAGGCTTGGCCTGGCCCCTCTCCGGGTCCTAGATCAGCTCGAGATCCGTGGTATCTGTCACAACGATGCTGGCACTGTTTTTGCCCACCAGGTCTCCGCCGGAACTGGTGAAAATGTTCTTGGCCACGATAGTGTCCATCAATGCCGAAGCCTGAGCCCCGGTAAAGGGGTCGTTCACGTTGGGAAGGCGGACGGCGGTGTTGCGCCCGTTCGCGTTCACGAACTGCATTGCCAATACTCTGGTTGCCATAGCTTATCCCCTCCTTTCTTGATTATTGGGACTGTTTAAGGTTCCCTATCTGGGTATTAGACTGGTTCTCCGCTCAATTCAACCGTATTGGTACGGAGAACTGCGGCCAGGGTCTGGGACTGGGCTGTACCCAGAGCGTCGGCTACTGCCTTGATGTCGTTGTCCAAGGCGGCGTCCTTTACATTGCGGTAGGTCAGGCTGCGGTACAGGGTGCCCCCTGCGGCGCTGAGCCCGTTCTCCACCCGGATCACCAATGAGCTGCCGGACGGGGTCGATGTTACTGCCATATGATCTCACCTCCTTCCTGCTGGGTTCGGCCGTCTCCTAGATATTACCATGGGGCCCGTTGGTTCCCGGTCCGAGTCCCGTTGGGGTTGCATTTACTTCCCGTTAAAAAAGGAGTTCCCCTCAATCCCCTTTTCACGGGACGGGTGAACTCCTGATCCGTATCCATGTTAGCCGGAAGGTGACCGGAGGTTGGATGGGGATGCCGGGTTGCTTTCTCCGGGCATCTGCCGGCAGATATTTAGTCCTTGACTCTTACCTTACGTCATAGTTTATGATCTATAGGGAGGTGATACCCAATGGCCTATAAGGTCCGGGAAGTGGCGGAGATCGCCGGAATAAGCGTACGCACCCTGCACCATTACCACCGAATCGGCCTGCTGGCCCCGGAGGAGATAACCCCATCCGGTTACCGTCTCTACTCGGACCGGGAGCTGGAGCGCCTACAGCAGATTCTCTTTTTCAAGGAAATCGGCTTTTCTCTGCCGGACATCCGTGAGATCCTGGACAGCCCGGGATTCGACCGCCAGTCGGCCCTCAGGTCTCACCGGGAACTGCTGTCATTGAAGCGCCAGCGGCTCGATGACCTGATCAATACCCTGGAAAGCACTATCCAGTCAATGGAAGGAGTTAAGAAGATGAGCCAAAAAAGCATGTTTGAGGGATTTGAGACCAATCCTTTGGAAGAGCACAAGAGAAAATATGCCGCCGAAGCCCGGCAGAAATACGGTGAAAAGGTGGTTGCCGCCAGCGAGCAGCGGGTGAGCGGCTATAGCCAGGAGGACTGGACCCGGGTGATGCAGGAATGGGAAGCCATCTATGAGCGCATTATCCCCCGCATAGAGCACGGTCCCTCAGATCCCCAGGTCCAGGCGGCTCTGGACGACCTGCGCCAGTTATTCTGCCAAAATTTCTACGACTGTACCCCCGAAATCTTTCGGGGTTTGGGCAACCTCTATGTTGAGGATCCCCGCTTCACAGCCAATATCGACAAATACCAGGAAGGTCTGGCCGCCTTCCTCCAGCAGGCTATGCAGCTCTACCAGGCCTGACTCCTGAAACCAGTCCTCAACCAAGAGAGGCGCGGGGACGGTTCTTTTGCCTCGGTTTCCGAGGCAAAAGAACCGTCCCCGCGCCTCTCCCGCGCCTCTCAGCCCGCCTGGTGCAGGTCAGGCCCGGTCCAGGATTCCATACTTGGTTCGGACCCGGACCAGGATTTTTTCCAGGGGATCCGCAAATACCCCAATAAAAAATACATTGGAAACGGCATGCAGAAGATCCATGTAAAAGCTGGTTCCATAGGCGACCAGAAACCCGGTCCAGGAAACAGCATCCACATAGGACACCAGATACCATAGATTCATGATCCAGCCAAATATCAGGCCGGCTATGAACCCAAAGGCCATCTTGATGCTTTTTGGGTGATGGTATCCGTAAAAAAGCCACCCGGAGGTCATTCCCATCAATCCCCACCCCAGCATCTGCCACAGGGTCCACGGCCCCTGACCCAGGAACAGGTTGGACACCAGGGCGGCCAGGATTCCGACCAGAGCCCCGGTGCGCCATCCGAATACAGCCGCGGTGCAGATCACGATAAATGACACTGGTTGGATGCTGGGCAGGGGAGCCAGGATGGTCCGGCCCACGGCGGCAATGGCAGCCAGGGCGGCGATAAGAACTACCTCCTCGGCTTCCAGTTTTCGATGAACCGTCAATCCCATCAGACCCATAAAAGCCAGAGCCCAGAGGCTGTAGCTCATTCCTGCATATAACCGATGCTGCCCCAGATACCATGACAAGATTATTAACGCTCCGGCGGTGCCAGCAAAGGCCAGGATGCGCCTATCCATCCCAGGTCACCTCTTCGATCGTCAATATTCCCGGCAAGGCTTCTCTGAATATGCTTCCAGCGACCGTCGCATAAAAATAGTTGTCCCGGAAAAAGTCCCGGACAGGCTGGACGTTGCTTAGCTGTCCGTCGAAAAGCAGTGTGCATTTTTGGGCATAACGGGCCATGAATTCCAGGTCATGGCCGGCCAACACCACGGTTTTGCCGGTTCGGACCAGGTCGGTCAGCATATCCCCCAACTGTTTTTTCCTTTGGGCATCCAGCCCTTTGGTGGCTTCATCCAGCAGCAGGATTTGCGCCCCTCGCAGCACCGCACAG
>CAZDND010000139.1:0-4938 GCA_964506825.1 uncultured Syntrophothermus sp. | reverse complement strand
TATTACCGGCACTCGCTGGTTAATAAAATAGCATCTTAGAAAAAGGAGGACGGCATTAGCTTATTTTTTTGCTGAAGCTGTCTTGACAACGGGGGGCACTATACAATGCCATCCAAAAACCGCCGTTTAATTTCGTTATCTTGAAACAAGTTCTTCCGCTCATTCCCACGAAGCATTACGTGATCAACATCTGTGTCACTTAATTGCCGGGCCTGCCTCGTCAGCGTTTTCACCTCCCATCAACTGGATTCTACCTCTAAATTGTTTTGCAGGCAAAAGAATTGTACCTATGCCTGCTCAGGCGGCGGCTTAGGTGATGAAATGGAATTTACAAGCGGATCATATTAGAATAAAATCAAAAAAAGGATGTTGGCAGATCCTTCTGGGGTAGGTGCGGGATTTATTTAGGGTCCATTGGAGTGTTTTTATTTTGATTAAGGAGGCGGACCAATGAAGGGGAAAAAATTAGGTTGGATGGTCCTGTTGATGCTGATTCTGGTAACGATTCCCGCCGGTATGGCTTCGGGTTTGGATCTGGTTGCGAATCCAAACTTTATCCGTCCGGACATATCTTTGCCAGCTTCATTTATTAGCGCTCATGAGGAGATCAGGGCAGTACCCTTATATCGGGTGGCCAAAGCCAAGCTGGATACCCATCTGTATACGGTAAACAAGGACGAATATGAATCATGGTTATCGGCGGGCATCGATCCCGACGGCATAGCTGCCTATATTTCCCCAGTGCCGCTGCCTTATACTCATCCAATGTGGAATATGGTCAAGAATAAATTGGAACAGTATTTTGTGGTAAATGAAGCAGACCGGGATTATGTGATCATTAAGTACGACTATGAGGATTACGGTGTTATCGGGTACGCGGTGCCGCTGACGGACACCCAGCATGGTGACGCCAATATGCTTCAATGGTATCGTGGCAATGACAGCAACCTATTGGAGGACTATGCGGAGCTGTTCAGTGATGATGTTCATATCTGGAATGCCGACCATTATTACAATAATGGAGCCGTCAACAAAGAGGGTTATGAGTACCAAGGTCCGGTTTTCCGAGTATGGTCGGATGATGAGGTGCTCCAGGAGGTCAATGTGCTGTACCCGGCGGGAGGGGAAATCATCAAGGGAGGAACGGAGGTTGACGTCCGCTGGTCAACCCTGATCTCTGGAGGAAACATCAGTCTCTACTACACTCTGGATCCCCGGCAGGGTTGGTCAATGATTGCCGAGAACCTCGACAATACCGGGAGCTATCGATGGAAAGTGCCCAACAGTGTTACCAATACTGCCATTGTTGAGGCCCGGTGGACCTATGAGGGGATCGACAACAACTGCTATGATCAGAGCGATAAATTCTTCAGTATTAAAGCGGGCGATCTGGCAATTGTCAACTGGCAGATAGCCTTTAAACCCCAACTTTTTTCGTCGCTGCTTGAACCTGCAGCACCGACTGCCTTGTCGGCCGGAACCAGCCTTATTCAAAGACAGCCTGGCCTGTATTGGCAGGATAATGCCGGCAATGAGACGGCCTATGTTATCGAACGCAAGGTAAAGGGGGGTAACTATAGCCAGTTGGCCCAGGTGTCTGCCGACACTGAAAAATATACGGATTCCAGCGCTCAACCGGGTCAGACCTATAGCTATCGGGTTAAGGCGGTGAACAACAAGCTATCGTCAGCTTATTCCAATGAAGCTGCCGCTTCAGTCTGGGTTCTCCCTAAAATTACATTGCCCGATCCGGACTCTGAACTGCCTGATTCACAGCCAAAACAGGTCACCATGCTGTTTACTCTTAATCAAAACAGCTACACGGTGAACGGGGAAGTCAAGCCTATGGATGTCAGCCCGTTATCTATCGGCGGACGCACCATGCTGCCCATTCGCTTTGCTGCTGATCCCCTGGGCGCTGATACCCTCTGGGACGGGAACACTCGTAAGGTCACGGTTGTCTTTGGAGATACCCGCCTGGAAATGTGGATCGGATCCAATACCGCCATGGTCAACGGTAAATCGACTTTGATCGACCCTGAGAATCCGGGCATCAAACCCGTTATCATCAACAACCGCACCATGCTGCCCATGCGCTTCGTGACGGAGAAGCTCGGCTGTGAAGTAGCATGGAATCCAGACCTACGGCAAATCAAAGTAGACTATCTGGATCCCCAGCCTGAGCCTCCCATGTAGATAGGGAGCCGTCCGGGTTAAACCCAGGTTCGCGGAGTTGAACTACTTAAGATTTATTCCCGGGATTGGGGCAGACGTTCCTAAACGGCACCTCTAGTCAAACAACCTCCAGCGCAGAACATGGTTGACTGCACCGGAGGTTGTTTTATGCTGGTTCAACTTCCCCGAAAATAAGGGAGTATCTTACTTGTTCAGCAGATAAAATGACTGTCCCCATGACTGCGTGACCGAGCTATCTTTCAGGACGATGTCTATTTGTATAGCCCCCAGGTCTTGTTGACATTCTGGATGTAGATGATGCCTTTGCCCGGATCATCTATTTTTAGTCTCACTCGGATGGAATCTACTATGGCCTGGGTAATACGGGTTTCGGACAGGATGATCACGATCTCCTTCTCCGGCTCGATATCCATGGTAAACAGCCGACTGGTTTCATGGATTCCCGAACCTCGGGCATTTATAATAGTCCCGCCTTTGGCTCCCGCCTGGTTGGCGGCCTCGATAACATCTTCCGCCCGTCCCCTGTCAACAATCGTCGTAATTACCTGATACACTGTTTCATCCGCACCTCTTTCCTGGGATTGATTTTGGCAGGTTATACTCTTAGTCCCCATGACCCCGCATATGCTGGTAGTGAAAGCAATTCCGTGGTTGGGTTTCATCAACTCAAATTCTTTATTCAGTCTGTCCAGAGCCCGGTTAGCCGTCTCCTTTTCCGCCACCATAAGTATGATTTCTTTGCGTACATCGGAAAGACCAATAAAACACAGGATCCGGTTGGTCACCGATCCCTTGGCCATAATCACCGTTCCCCCGGTTACTCCGCAGCGTTTGGCCGCCTTGATCATCTTGCTGCCCTGTCCATATCCCATGATCATGCAGATCAGCTCCACATCCATACTCTTGAAGGCCTCATCCATGAGCTTCTATCCCCTCTTTTCTGGATTTAATTTTGTAGACCAGTCCCAAAACCTGAACAGCTATCAGGGGAGTCATAGCCACCATAGCGATCAATCCAAAGCCGTCCACCATAACATTGGCGCCATCCACAGCCTCAGCGATACCCTGCGTAAAGGCTAATATAAAGGTGGCAGTCATCGGTCCTGACGCCACCCCCCCTGAATCGAAGGCGATTCCCACGAACAAACCTGGCACCATATATGTCAATGTCAAAGCCACCATATACCCTGGCAGCAGATAATGCCACAGATGGATTTCGGGAATCAGTATCCGCAACACCGACAATGCCACTGCTAAAGCTACCCCCAGCGCCAGAGTGGCCAGGACCATGCTGCGTTTTACATATCCGCTGGTCACATCTTCTATTTGATGAGTCAAGACATTGACGGCCGGTTCGGCCAGCACTGTAACCATTCCCAGTATAAGCCCCACCAGGATCACATAAATATGATTATCCATAGAAGCCAGCTCAAACCCCACGGTACGGCCCACCTCCATGAAACCTGCATTGACGCCCAACAGGAAGAGCACCAGTCCGGTCAGGGTAAACAGCATCCCAAAGAGGATGCGGCGTACCACCTGCCCGGGCAGGCGGAAGGATACTCTCTGAAACACCAGAAATATCAAGATGATGGGAGCCAGGGCTATCAGCGAATCTCCAGCAATTATAGGCAGCTCCTCAATGAAGGGATCCAGGAGCGAGGTTGACCGGATACTCAGACGCGTCAGGGATCCCTCTACTTGCTGAGTTCCTGACAGGATGCTCATGACCAGAACTGCGATGATCGGACCCATGGATGCTATGGCAACCAAACCGAAGCTGTCAGTTTCCGATGACCGGCTGTCCTTTTTCAGCTTCGACACCCCAAAAGCCAAGGCCAGAATGAATGGGACCGTGAGCGCCCCGGTTGTCGCACCTGAAGCATCGAAAGCAATGGCCAGAAATTCTGGGGAAGCAAACAAGGCGATGATCAAGATTAAACCATAGGTTACGACCAACAGCGTCCTGAGCCGGACATTGTAAACGATCCGTATCAGCCCTATGGCTACCATTACCGCGATTCCCACTGAGACCACTGCTACGATACTGCTTTTGGAAATCTGCCCTAAGGTGACCGCGTCCACTTGTCCCGCCAGTATGTGCAGATCGGGCTCTGCGATGGAGATGAAAAACCCCAGGAGTAATCCTGCCGCCGCCACCAGCCAGAGCCGGTTGGTGCGGGCAATGGTAGATCCCAGGATAGTACCGGTAGGGGAGATGCCGATATCGACTCCCAGCAGAAAAATGGTCAACCCTACAACAATCAAAGCCGCCCCAAGAAGAAACCGGGCGATCATCATTGTATCTATGGGGGTCAAGGAGAAATGCAGCATGATAACTATAGCCACCACGGGAAATACCGAATACAATACCTCTTTACCTTTATCGTAAATTACATCCAATCAACCGACTTCCTTTCTCCATGAGATAATCCAGGCCTCACTTGGCGCCCCCGAATCTATCTCCACTCCAAACTCCGTCAATCGGCGCTAGGCAACCAGACATATGAACCCCTTGACCAATAATTTTCAAACAAGATTATCCTGCCGGGTAAGTGTCAATAATATTATACCGGTTAATTTTCGTTCTATCGAACCTTGTTTCAGTGAGGATCGCGTCAAGATACTTTGGGTTTTAAGAAAGAAATGAGGCAAAAGAACCGTCCGAGACCACTGAAAAACGTCTAATAGAAAATAACAAAAATACAATAAAAAGCCTCTTGAACGGGAATGAAAAGCCCC
>CAZDND010000138.1:1628-5071 GCA_964506825.1 uncultured Syntrophothermus sp. | reverse complement strand
TCTGTGGGGTTTGAGACAGAAGGGTGGTTTCCCTTCAAAAATTTTACATCGGAAGCATCGGATAAGAATCCAGTGGTGAAGTATGATCATGAAGACCATGGCCTTATTCTCTACACCTCCGGAACGACGGGGACTCCCAAGGGAGCTTTATTTACCCATCATGGCCGATATTTATGGACCCTTGAATTAACTGTGATTTTGGGGATGACCAAAGATTCTAAAGCTCTTGTTGCCACACCCTTATATCACTCGGCTACTTTGTCGCTTACGCAGCCGACCATGCTGGCGGGTGGAACGCTGGTATTAATGCCCGGGTTTGATCCTGAGGGATGGATGAAGCTGGCTGATAAAGAAAAGCGGACTCATGGTTTTCTGGTCCCCACCCAATGGAGCATGATCATGGATCATCCTAAAATCAACGATTATGACATAAGCCACTTTAAGTGTCTCTTCTCAACCGGCTCAACTTTAATGTCAAGAATGAAAACGGCGATTATTGAACGATTCGGCAATGTCCTGATTGAGATATACGGCAACTCTGAGGGTTTCGCAACTTTTCTGGAACCTGACAGCATGTTGACGAAGGTAGCCTCCATTGGCAGACCAGGACATAGCTCGGATTGCCGAATTGTCGCGGATGATGGGCAGGAGATTCCCTGGGGTGAATCGGGTGAAATAGTTGGCCACACTTCAACCATGTTCAGAGGCTACTACAAAAAACCGGAGTTGGATAAAGAAGCTATCTGGCTGGATGCCAGCGGCCGGACTTTTATCAGGACTGGAGACATGGGCAAGTACGACGATGAGGGGTATCTTTATATCCTGGACCGGAAGAAAGACATGATCATTTCCGGAGGGGTCAACATCTATGCCTCGGATATTGAATCGATACTCAAACTGCATCCCGACGTGGAGGATGCGGCAGTAATTGCGATTCCTCACGAGAAATGGGGTGAAACGCCACTTGCGCTGGTGATTCTCAGGGAAGGAGCGCAGGTTAGTGCACCGGACCTCAAGGAATGGAGCAACTCAAGACTTGCCAAGTACCAGCAGGTAAGCTCCATTGAATTCCGTAATGAGTTCCCTCGGAGTGCCCTTTTAAAGGTTCTTAAAAAACAACTGCGTGATCCCTACTGGAACAGATAAGCACCCATGCAGTGTGTCTCTTAACCCTTGGGTCCTTATTGAATTTTAGACTACTATGGCGCCTAAATAATTTTGTTAGTTATAGGAAGGAGAGAATCCAATGAACTTTTATAGTCTGGCAGTCGATAACATCAACAAATATGGTGAATATGTTTACTTAACCTTTCAGGGCCAGGAGTACACCAACGTGGAAATGGGCCGTATATCCAACCAGCTGGCTCACGGCTGGTACAGCCAAGGGTTAAAAGAGGGTGACCGGGTCATGGTGTTTATGCCAAACGCACCTGAAATTTTGATCAGTTACGGTGCAATCCTGAGAGCCGGAGCTACGGTAGTTCCTGTCAATCCAGCGCTGTCCTCCCAGGAATTGTCCTATATAATCGACCACAGTGAGCCTTTTATAATCATAACTTCGCCCGCTTTACTGGAAACAGTTCGTAAAGCCAAGGGGATTGCTTCGACTCAGCCTTTAGTCATCGTCACTGGAACCGAAAGGCTTGGAGAGGATACCCTATCCTTTTCAGAATGCTATGCCGCCAACGATGATTTTCTCTTAGTTGACCGGGCGGATGACGATACGGCTGTCATAATTTACACTTCGGGAACTACCGGGACACCCAAGGGGGTCATGATAAGCCATGCTAACCTCTACACCAAATCCCATGGCGATTCTGAGTCAGTAGGGTTAATTGATGCTAATGGCAACCTGTTGATGGATGTAATTCAGTGTGTGGTCCTGCCCTTTTCTCATGTTTATGGATTGATGACCATGGGGTGTTCCTGGGTTGCCGGGGGGAAGATTCATCTAATGCCAGGTTTTGACTTAGAGCAGATATTCAGGTGTATTGATGAAAACAAAATCACGTTTTTCGGCGGTGTTCCCACTATGTTCGCCTGGATGGCGGTGTTCCCCAATGCTGAAAAATACGATACCAGCTCAGTAGTCCGCTGGGTGTCAGGCGGAGCTCCTCTGTCTCCAGAAGTCCGTAAGGCCTTTGAGACCAAATTCAACGGCAAAATAATGGAAGGTTATGGGTTAACAGAAAGCGTTTCCGGCAATACCCAGCAAAGATATGATCGCCCGACGAAACCAGGATCAGTAGGTTCGGCAACGCCTGGCTCGGAAATCCGCATTATTAGCGAAGAGGGGCAGCCGCTTCCTGCAGGTCAAATCGGGGAAATCTGCATAAAGGGACCTTACGTCATGAAGGGATATTACAAAAACGAAGAGGAAACTGCGCGGGTCATAAAAGACGGATGGTTGCACACCGGTGACGTTGGATATATCGACGAAGACGGCGAAGTATTCATAGTTGACCGCATCAAAGACATGATTATCCGCGGCGGTTTCAATATCTACCCAAATGAAGTCGAAAAAGTACTCTGCACCCATCCGGGTATCCTTGATGCCGGTGTGCTGGGAGTTCCAGATGGTGCCTATGGAGAGCAGGTATGTGCCTTTATCGTCCCCACTGCAGGAGCAGAAATCAGCAAAGCGGATATCCTGTCTTTTTGCCGGGAAAATCTCGCCAAATACAAGGTGCCCCGCTATATAGAGTTCTGTGAGGTAATTCCCAGGAACCCATTGGGCAAGGCCCTCCGGCGGGAAATGAGAGTCCAAGCCAGCTCTATAGATCTGGTGGCGGTTGAGTGATGGCACTGACTGGAATATCTTTCTTTGCCAGATGATGTGGTTGGTACAGGACTCCGGTTTCCTACGCGGGCCCCGGGGAAATTGACCTCGGACTACGGATTGGCGCCAGCCGGAAAACCAAGAGAACCAGATGGTGCCAAGGATTACAGATGGCCTTGCATGGCCGTCTGTAATCTGCAGGCATTAAAGAGAATGCTTATTTATCAGGAAGCAACAGGGAGGAGCAGAACAATGAAGCCATTAGTCGGACTTATAGCCGGTATGGAAAGATTTGCGGTTCATGATGGGCCGGGAATACGCACCCTTATTTTTATGAAAGGCTGCCCCCTTAATTGCTGTATGATAGCAGAGCGTGCCTAAAGTGTCAGAAGTGCGTGGAGGTCTGCCCTTTACAGGCGATTGCGTTCTCTCCTGAATCCGGGGTGGCTGTTGATACCGATTCATGTGATTACTGCGGGAAATGTGCCAGAGAGTGCCCGAGCAAAGCTTTAGAACTGGTTGGGCAATCATTTACCCCCCATGAATTATTGAAAGAGGTCAGCAAAGACAGTTCGTTTTTCAGGCGTTCTGGTGGAGGGGTGACCGTCGGTGGGGGAGAGCCTACGGTTCAGGCTGAGTTTGTAGCCCGGTTTTTAGATTTGTG
>CAZDND010000138.1:0-1618 GCA_964506825.1 uncultured Syntrophothermus sp. | reverse complement strand
CGATTGAAAGATGTGGATATGCCACACAGGCAAAATATGACATCCTGCTCGAAAATCTGGATTTGGTTTTTATGGATATCAAACACATGGATGACACGCGTCACCGTGAGTTGACCGGCGTCTCCAACCAACTGATCTTAAATAATGCACGAAGAATTGCCCAGGTCTGTCCCTTGATCCTTCGAATTCCGGTGGTTCCCGGATGTAATGATACTGAGGAAAACATTAAAGCAACGGCTGAGTTTGCATCCACGCTGGGTGATAATCTGCTCAGAATAGAACTGCTCCCCTATCATAACCTGGGCTCGCAAACCTATGAAAAAATGGGCCGAGATTATCTGCTCAAAGAAGTTGAAACTCCCAGTGGGGAGCAAATGGATAGGTTGAGACAAATTGCGGAGCTTTCGGGCGTGAAGATTGAGGTTGCAGGATCCTGATGTCAGCCAATCCCAATTCTTTGGCTGTACTCTCTGTATCATCGGTATTTTATGTACGTGAAAATCTACCCCACTTCCCAAATGGGGTACCCAGTTTAAGGAATTGAAGACTATTATCTGCCACTAAGGGCAGGGATTCATCGGTCAACAGATGAGCCATCACGATCTCCGAACCAGGTAAGTCAGACACCTGAAAAGGAGAACTCTGATGGCTCATCTTTTTGATGCACTAGCTGCAGACTGGAATGCCCTTATCCATTTTCTGGGATTATTGCCCGCTGGTTACCGGTTCGGTCTCCATGAAACCAAGACAAAAGTGAACCTGAATCCCCCGAGACCAGAATTAATTCAAGTCCAGGATTAGGGCTGCATTACGAAGGCAGCTGCAAAGGAAAATTCCCTTGTTCGTCGAATCATCAAAGTAGCTTATTCATTAATTCCGCTAATTTTTTGGCTTTGCTGGATTTGCCAATTCGTTGAAAAACCTTGGATATTTTAGAGGGAGCCGATCAGATGATAAAAAACATCTCTACCCCGAAGTGGGCCCTGCTGGTGTGCACCGTTTTCCTAGTTATAATCCTGGCCGGCTGCGGCATCGCTGGCAGCCTCATCCCCGAGGATACCTCCCGTCCCGACCTGCCGGTGGCCGCCGGGAACGAGTCCTCCCTGCCTGGACAGGATGACGATACCGACTTGGTCCAGGTGGAAAAGGGCCAACCCTACAACGGCAAAGACCAGGTGGCCGCATACATCCATGAATTTGGGGAACTGCCTCCCAATTTTTATACCAAATCCGAAGCCCAGCAGCTGGGCTGGGACAATTCCCGGGGCAATCTCTGGGAGGTGACCGATCAGGGATCCATCGGCGGCGATCGTTTTGGCAACCGGGAAGGTTTGCTGCCTAAAGCCCAGGGGCGCCAATATTATGAATGCGATATCAACTATGGAGGAGGCTATCGGGGAGCCGAACGCCTTGTCTTCTCCAACGACGGACTGATATTCTACTCCGATGATCACTACAATTCCTTTGACAGACTATATTAGGAGGTTTTTCAGTGAAAGAAATTCACCTGAACGGATCCAGAATGACTGACCGGGCCGTGACACATGCCTATCTGAAATTCAAACTGGACCTGCCCGAATATTATGGAGCGAACCTGGATGCCCTATGGGATTGTCTG
>CAZDND010000137.1:0-5160 GCA_964506825.1 uncultured Syntrophothermus sp. | reverse complement strand
TGGAAAAATGGTTCTCAAAATATTTTAGTGTGTCATTCATCCATCCCATGTTCCATTTATAATTAAACCCTAAACCTCCCTCAATAACCGGTTTGGTCACGTATGGCCAATCAGTAGATTCCTCAGCCACCATAAGGACGCTGGGGTAGTAATAATAAACAGTGTTATGAAGACGGCCGAGAAATGCTACGGCGTCAAAATTAGTTCGACTGGTTTCAGAATCCAGACGCTTGTTCTTATCAATGCCTGTATCAGACCGGGAATATAGCATACTAGTTACGCCATCAACTCTGAGTCCATCAACATGAAATAGGTCAAACCAATATATGGCGTTGGAAATCAGGAAGCTCCAAACCTCCATACGGCCGAAATCAAATTTGTAGGTTCCCCACTCCGGGTGCTCCTCTTTATCGTATAGTGAAGACCCATCGAATTTCCCCAGTCCATGAGCATCCATGCAGAAATGTCCCGGCACCCAATCCAGAATCACAGCAATTCCTGCCTGATGACATTTATCGATCAAATACATCAAATCGTGGGGAGTTCCATACCTGCTGGTGGCTGAATAGTATCCGGTGATCTGGTAACCCCAGGATCCGTCATAAGGGTGCTCCATCAACGGCATCAATTCCAGGTGAGTAAAGCCCATTAACTTGACATAGCCCACCATTTCGTCTGCCAATTGTCGGTAGCTGTAGAATGTGTCATCCGGGTTGCGTTTCCATGAGCCAAGGTGAACCTCATATATCAAGACTGGTTCTATATCGGAATTTTGCCGTGCCCTCTTGAGCATCCAATCTTCGTCATGCCATTCAAAGCCACCCAGTTCATAAACTATGGAGGCGGTCTTAGGCCTCATCTCGGCATAAAAAGCAAACGGATCAGCCTTCAAAACCACCGTGCCGTTCTGGGTTTCTATTTCATATTTATAGATTTCTCCTGCATCAATGCCAGGTATGAATAGCGTCCATACTCCAGATTCGCCCTGCCTTTTCATCCGGTGGAGGTGCCCCTGCCAACGATTGAAGTTGCCAACGACACTGGCTCTCCTTGCGTTGGGAGCCCAGACTGAAAAGTGGACCCCATCCTGATTTTCAACGCAGACCTTGTGAGCCCCGAATTTTAAAAAAGCATGATAAAAGTTTCCGTTGTTGAACAGATATATTTCTTCTGAAGTTAAAAATGATTTATCCACCATATCCCCCACCTCAGCTATCCTGATTCAATTATACGTCTAAGTGCATCTATAGCCCCAGAAGACTTCGCAGGACTATTTTGCCTCAGGAGAAATGGTTTATATCCGATGGCCGGTATTCATCTTCGATATGGCATTTATCTGCAGTATATATCCATCTTACTGCCTTATAATTAATTCGACTATTTTTGTTAAAAATCCTTTGTCTGACTTGATGCCTGGAACCCAAATTGCAGTATAATGGCGTTATGCTTCTCATTGATGTCAGAACCACCAACAAATCATTCTGTATTCACATGATAGCAAGTGTTCTATTGGAAAACTGATCCCGGTGAGCCTGCAGTTTCAAATGCTGAAAGACCAGGCTTAAGGCCCAAGAACAACCTATTCATGGTTGATATTTCATGAACCTGAACCCCCCCACTATTAACGTCTTAGAGCCGAAGCAGAAGTGCTGATGAACTGCGGAACTCATCATAGGACATAAATAAACGCCGCCTTTTTTTGAAAGACGGCGTTTATTGAATTATTATTCTTAGTTACGCAACGGAAGCAGTCTGGAAAATCATGCGATCACGCATACATTTTTTGAATAATGTCGGCGTAGTTTTTGGCGATAACCTTTCTCTTGATTTTCATGGTAGGTGTTATCGCACCGTTTTCGACCGTGAATGGCTCGGTCAGCAGCGTGAACTTCTGAATCTGCGACCAGTGCGGAAGATCTTCGGAATGGGACGCTATTCTCTCTTTATACATTTGCATGATTTTGGGATTGGTGACCAACTCCTGCAAATTATCGTAAGACACCCCGTTATATTTGGCATATTCCTCCAAAGCCGGGAAAAATGGAACTATTAATGCGGTGAGATACTTAAATTTGTCACCTATAATGGCAATCTGCTCAATGAAATAGTCCTGACCAATCCGGGACTCGATCATCTGAGGGGCTATGTTCTTACCATTGGCAGTTATTATGATGTCCTTTTTCCGGTCGGTTATCCTTAGAAAACCGTCTGCGTCAAATTCGCCGATATCTCCGGTCATAAAGTAACCATCATCGGTCATAACCTCTTTAGTCGCCTCAGGTTTTCCCCAGTAGCCTTTCATGACATTATTACCTTTGATAAGGATCTCTCCGTCGGAAGCAATCTTGATATCATTTCCAACGATTGGCTTGCCCACCGTCCCGAATTTAAAGGCTTTAGGATGGTTAGCTGTTCCCATAGGGGCAGTTTCAGTCAACCCGTAACCCTGAGCAATAAATATGTTTGCCGCAAAAAAGAACTCTTCGATTTCTTTGGCCAAAGGTGCACCACCGGCGGAAAAGAAGTTTAATCTTCCTCCCAGGATGTCCCTAATGTTCTGCAGAACCAATTTGTAAGCTATATCGTGTTGGATCTTCAACGACATGGGAATTTTTTCACCGCGCACCTCTGCAAACCTGAATTTCTTGCCGGTTTCAATTCCCCAATTGAATAATGCTTTTTTCAATCCCGAGGCTTTTTCCATTTGGGCATAAATGGTGCCATACATTTTTTCATACAGTCTTGGAACGCCTACCATATAGGTGGGTCGGATCTCCTGGAAGTACTCCACAATTTTATTGGTGTCGTAACAAAAATACTGGGTAGCTCCCTCAGAGTGAATCCAATAAAGCGAGCATTTTTCATAGACATGGCTCAGAGGCAGGAAAACCAGGTCGATATCGTCTTCCCCCATTGGAAAGATAGGCTTCAGGGCGTCCATTTCAACAAAGAAACTTTCGTGGGTATGCATGGCGCCCTTGGGATCGCCGGTGGTGCCGGAGGTATAGATAATCGAACATAGATCGCTTCCAGTAGCATTGTCCAATCTTTTCTGAAGTTCAGCCTCTCTGCCTGATTTCTTTCCCAGTTCATAGAGGTCATCCAGATACATTACGTTTTCCCTTCCACCCAGGTCAACTGCTTTACTGAAGACAATCACATTTTTCAGGGTATTGTCCTTGCCGTAAAATTCCATTAAAGCATCGAATTGGGGCTGATAGTCAACGAATATCGTCTTGAGCTTAGCATCATTTACAATGTATTCAGCCTGTTCGGATGTACTGGTTCCATAAATGGAAACATTTGCGCCGCGTACGCTCATTATTGCGTAATCACTGATTGTCCATTCAGGGCGGTTACCCGAAAATATGCCTACAAGTTCGCCTTCTTCGATTCCGAGTTCCAGCAGTCCCTTGGCTGCGTTGTCGATGTACTCCCCAAATTCCCTCCAGGAGATACCTTTCCATTCATTACCTTCTTTGTAAAACAAAGCCTTCTTTGAATCGGGGTATTTCTTTACCTGGGTATGGATCATTTTGGCTAATGTCCTGGTTTCCATCATCTACCTCCTCAAAAATTACTGCCGCAAACCAATTCAAATATTGACCAGAACCGAAGGATAGGCATTGCAGCCGGTAATGATAACCGACTAAGTATCGGGATCCCCTTGAATGACTCCAAACCGATCAGAGTTCATTTGATAATACTGCCGTATAACCTATTTATCCGTAATTTCTATATTGGGAAGAATATTCCTTCCATTTTCCGGCTAAATAATATAAATGTTTTGTTTTTATGAATATAGCCAAAAATCCATCTGTTTTTACGTCACCAGGTTTTACATAATAACCCTGAACACTATAGGCTAAGATTGTACTCGGATTGAACGATGGTATTCGTATTTTGAAGGAGAAACACCTGGTAAATTTGAGGGTGGTCGTGGAATGCAGGTTGATCTGCAGCAAGAGCCTTTCACCCCACAGGGGTCATAGCTGCCAAAATAATACAAGGGACCTTGTTTTCAGTCCCTTGCAGGGTCTATGGTGTATGTATTTCGCTAATTCATATTCGTATTTATCATTTGAGGCGGGATGGGAAACCTTCTTTCCAGGTCGATAGACCTAACCGCGCCTAGATGATTCCTTCAGTAGGATTATCAAGGAATGGCGGACAGGTTTTCCAAAATTCTTCATATGCAAGAGGATTGCCGGCAATTACTGACGTCTTGGAATTATATTGGAGCCGTTCTTTCATCAGGGTAGACACTATGCCCCCAGCCTCATTGACGATTAACGAAGCGGCGGCATAATCCCATGGTGATAACATCATCTCATAGTAAAGATCGCAACGACCGCAGGCAATGTAGCAGAGATCCAGCGCTGCAGATCCAGTCCGCCTCACATCCATAGCATTCTCATACAAATGCTGGGCAAGAGCAAAAGTCTCCGCAGCCCGATTTCTATCGTAAGGTGAGGTCCCAAATATCACCAGACCTTCATTGAGCCGGCGTTGGGATGCCATAATCCGCTCACCATTCATAAAGGCTCCATTTCCAATCTCAGCCCAAAAGAGTTCGTCCAAAAAGGGATTGTAGACCAGTCCTGTGACGATGACCTCTCGATTGGCCAACGCTATAGAAACTGCACTGTGTTTATAATCCCATATGAAATTGGTAGTACCGTCTATCGGGTCGACAATGAATCGATAACCATCGTTCCGGGAATTGGTGAGATGATTTTCTTCGCCGATGAATTCCGCTTCAGGCATCAGGCGCTTCAATTCTGCTTGCAGCATATCCTGAATTGCCAGGTCACACCCGGTCACAAAATCCTTGGGGCTCGATTTAACTGATATCCCCCCTTTGTCTTGACCCCCGCTCAGCATCATAGCGCCCGCCTTTTTGATTATTTCCTTTAATGAATCGATCATTGCAGGCCTCCTCGCCCCTAAAGCTTTTTGCTTTCTACTACTGAATTATAGCCCAAATTACGGCATTGTTTTTGAAATGGTGTCGACCAACTATGAGTAATAAAAAAGGCCCTGATCTCTCAGGGCCCTGGCAAAGTATGGCTAGAAAAGCAGAAAAAAGCTAGTTTTTCAGAACCTCAAAATCAAGGCAAAAGACCCGAGATACGCCGACATAACCATGCAGGAATATAT
>CAZDND010000136.1:0-5162 GCA_964506825.1 uncultured Syntrophothermus sp. | reverse complement strand
GCGGCTGCAAAGTAATAGAATGCAGGAACACCGAGACCATAGAATTGGTATTATGGAAGGAGATCTCAAAATGAACCAGAAATGGACCAGAGTCAATGATTGTGCCTGATGCCAGTAACATTTCAGCCACAAAATTGGATTCTTAAACTGTTATTCCCATTTTACAGGGGGTGAATAGTCTTGCGTGATGTCGGGGTGGTTATAGCGGCAGCGGGGCAGGGACGCCGCATGAATAACCGTGTTAATAAGGTGTTGTTGGAGCTCCAGGGGCGACCGATCATCCAGTATTCTCTGGATGTTTTCTGTCGGATGGAAGAGGTGGCTGAGATCGTGGTGGTGGCGCATCCTGACGAAGTGGAAATCATGTCGGGCGCCATTCGGAACTATTCAGCTTTTCCGGGCAAAATCAAGGTGGTTTCCGGAGGCCGTCAAAGACAGGATAGTGTCCGGGCTGGTCTGGAAGCGCTTTGTTCCCATCTAAATGTGGTAGCTGTGCATGACGGCGCCCGCCCTCTGATTTCGATTGAGTTGGCCGCTGCGGTCATAGCCGCTGCCCGGCAATTCAACGCTGCCTGCCCGGGAATACCCACCAAAGATACCCTGAAGGTCGCAGGAGATGACGGGTGGATATCACAAACCCTGGATCGCAGCCGGATTTTTAAGATCCAGACTCCCCAGGCCTTCAGGCTGGATATGTTGAAAACCGCTTACCATGAGGCGGCTGAAGCTGGGTTTTCGGGTACTGACGATGCGGTAATTTTTGAGAAGTTCCAGGGTCAGGTCAGGATGGTGGTTGGAGAGGAGCGAAACATAAAAATCACTACCAATGAGGATCTGACCATAGCTAACGTATGGCTGACAGGGGGGAGAAAGATGAGAGTAGGTACCGGTTACGATGTCCATCGGCTGGTTGGGGGACGTCCTCTGATAGTGGGAGGGGTTAACATACCTCATCCGACGGGATTGATGGGACACAGCGACGCTGATGTATTGACCCATGCAGTCTGTGATGCGCTGCTGGGAGCAGCAGGTCTGCCGGATATAGGTCATCAGTTTCCGGATAATGACCCCCGGTTTAAGGGAATAAGCAGTTTGGAGCTTCTGGCTCAGGTGGGTAATCTGCTGGCAAAGAACGGATACTCGATCGTCAATATTGATTCTGTTATCATTGCTGAAAAACCGCGCATGGCTCCCTATCTGCAGGATATGGTCAAATGTTTGGCCGGGAGCCTGATGACGGCAGAGGAACGCATCACCATAAAAGCCACCACCACTGAAGGATTAGGATTTACGGGTCGGGGCGAGGGAATAGCAGCCCAGGCGACGGTATTGTTGGAGTGAGATCCGGCGGAGCAGCCTGGGAACGGATTTTTTGCCTGGCGGCATGGGTTTTTTGTTCCTATCACAGGACATTTGGGGTATAGTTAATCGTGACGAGATGCACTAGCGAACCCTTTTGACCGGCAACAGACAGGAAAGGATGCACGGGATCATGTCAACATTCATGGATGAAGCACCCACAAATTTTATTCAAAATATCATCAATGAGGATTTGAAAAACGGTAAGCATGCGGGAAGGGTCCATACTCGGTTTCCTCCGGAACCTAATGGTTACCTGCATATCGGACATGCTAAATCGATTTGCCTCAATTTCGGGACGGCTGCTCGGAACCAGGGTCTTTGTAACCTGCGATTTGACGATACCAATCCCAGTAAAGAGGAAGTCGAGTATGTTGAATCGATCCAATCCGATGTAAGATGGCTGGGTTTTGACTGGGGGGAACGGATGTTCTTTGCATCCGACTATTTTCCACAGCTTTTTGAATATGCAGTTAAACTGATAGAAATCGGTAAAGCCTACGTCTGCGACTTAACGGCCGAGCAGATCAGGGAATACCGGGGGACCCTTACCAAAGCTGGTTTGGAAAGCCCCTTCCGTGATCGGTCCGTGGAGGAGAATTTAAGCCTCTTCCGGCAGATGAGGGAAGGGAATTATGCTGACGGAGCCAGGGTGCTGCGGGCCAAAATTGACATGGCTTCGCCCAATTTAAATATGCGGGATCCGGTATTATACCGAATTTTGAGACAGACCCATCATAGAACCGGTGATGATTGGTGCCTTTACCCCATGTACGATTATGCCCACCCCTTGTCGGACTACCTGGAAGGCATCACCCATTCCCTCTGTACGCTGGAATTTGAAGATCATCGCCCGCTCTATGATTGGATATTGATAAACCTGGCATTGGAGAACCGGCCTCAACAGATTGAATTTGCCCGCTTGAATTTGACTTATACGGTGATGAGCAAAAGGATTCTGCGCGAGCTGGTCGAGAAAAATATCGTAAACGGGTGGGATGACCCCCGGATGCCCACGATTTCAGGATTGAGAAGGCGCGGGGTTCGCCCTGAAGCCATACGGGATTTTTGCGATCGTATAGGGGTGGCCAAGAGCAACAGCACGGTGGATATGGCTCTTCTGGAGCATTGTATCCGGGAAGACTTGAACGAGACTGCCTTTCGGGCCATGGCAGTCCTGCGCCCGCTCAAAGTGGTGATCGAAAACTATCCTCCCGGTCAGGTGGAGGAACTGGAGGCGGACAACAATCCGGAGAATCCGGCGATGGGTACCAGGATGATACCTTTTTCCAGAGAGATCTGGATCGAACAGGAAGACTTCATGGAAGAACCCTCCAAAAAGTTTTTCCGGTTGTCCCCCGGGAAAGAGGTTCGGCTGAAGCATGCTTATATCATTAGGTGTGAGCAGGTGATCAGGGATCCCAATACCGGCGAGGTTATGGAACTGAGGTGTACTTACGATCCGGAAACAAAGAGTGGGGCTTCCAGCGGTACTCGCAAGGTTAAAGGGACGCTGCATTGGGTATCGGTGCCCCATGCGGTTCAGGCAGAAGTGCGGCTATATAACCAGCTTTTCACAGGGGAAGTCCCCGGTGAGGGCGACGGCGGTTACCAGGCCGATCTGAATCCCGATTCTCTGGAGATATTGCCGGACTGCCGGCTGGAACCCAGGCTTGCTTCCGCGTCCCCATACGAGAGGTTTCAGTTCCTGAGACACGGATACTATAGCGTTGATCCGGTGGATTCGGAGCCGGGGCATCTGGTTTTCAATCGCATCGTTTCCCTGCGGGATTCGTGGGCCAAAGCTCAGAAGGATGGGAAATAGCCAGAGATGGTTGGATAAGGTATGATGATTAGGAATGATTGCCCCGAGAGTGTTTTCGGGGTGATTTTTTTCAGCGATGCGGTGGTTATGATCCGCCGCAATCGATGGCAGACAACTGCCGGAGGGCTGCCAAAGGCGCTGCTAACAGCACATCGGTTTACGAAATACTGCGTTGAGGAGAGGAGGGCGATGGATGGCGGTCGGCAACAGCCTCCATCAGAACTACTATGAAAAATGTAAAGGTGAGATTTGCTCCCAGTCCAACCGGCCCGCTGCACATTGGAGGGGCTCGTTCAGCGCTTTTTAATTATCTTTTTGCGCGCCACAATGGAGGCAGCATGGTGTTGAGAATCGAGGATACTGACCTGGAGCGCTCCGCCCCAGAATATGAGCTGGAGATTATGGATTCCCTTTCCTGGCTGGGACTTGCTTGGGAAGAAGGGATCGACGTAGGCGGAACCAACGGTCCATATCGTCAGACCGATCGTCTCGAAATATATAAGGGATTTGCTGAAAAGCTCCTGGCCGAGGGGCATGCTTATCATTGTTTTTGTACGGAAGAGGAATTGGAGGAAGAACGCCGATTGCTGCTTGAACAAGGACAGATAATAAAGTATTCCGGGAAATGCCGTGGTCTCTCCCAGGAGGAGAAGGATTCCCGGGTGGCCCAGGGAATCAGGCCTACGGTGCGATTTCAGGTGGGGCCGGGCTGCCCGTTGACCGTACATGATCTGGTACGGGGCGAGGTAGTCTTCAGCAGGGATGAAGTGGGAGACTTTATTATCGTCAAGTCGGATGGCATACCCACTTATAATTTTGCGGTGGTGGTTGACGATCACCAGATGGGGATAACTCATGTAATCCGCGCTGAAGAACATTTGTCCAACACTCCAAGGCAATTGGTGATTTACGAGGCACTAGGTTTTGAGATCCCTGAATTTGCCCATATTTCACTTATAATGGGACACGACGGGCAGAAGATGAGCAAGCGGCATGGCGCAACCTCACTCATTCAGTACCGTGAGGAGGGCTATCTGCCAGCCGCAGTATTCAATTTTCTGGCATTGATGGGATGGTCTCCGGAAGGCGAGGAGGAGCTGCTCCCGGCGGAAGAGATCATCCGTCAGTTCAGCTTGAACAGGGTCGCCAAGAAGCCAGCCGTTTTTGACCTGGACAAGTTGAACTGGATCAACGCCCAGTATATTAAGAGGACGACTCTGAATTCCTTGGGGGAGATGCTGAGACCATTTACCGCCAAATCTGCCTACAGCGGAAAAATTGATCAGCTAAATGAGGAGCGATACCAGGTCCTGGTGGAAGCATTACAGGACCGCCTGGTGTGTTTGGGAGATGTTGTGGCGGAGGTCGAAGCCTTTTTTGCAGCTCCGATTTATGACAACGAGGCCAGGGATCTGCTGAAAACCGAAGAGGTTCAGATGATGCTGGCTGGTTTTCTGGAAGAGCTTCCGGATCAAATGTCGCTGGAGGTGGCCAGGAATCTGATGAAAAGTCTTCCCAAAGCCGTCGGTCTTCCCGGTAAAAAGGTATTCATGCCCCTGCGCATAGCTCTGACCGGTCATCGTCAGGGACCGGATCTGCCTTATCTCATGACAGTGATAGGGGCTCAGGAGCTGCGGGAGCGAGTTCTGCAGCATCTGGATAAAGGGTAGCATGCCAAGGGATAGCTTCTTTTTATTCCAGCAGGATCCGGGACCAGTATGAATGGAACTGGTTGAATGCCAGGTCTGCCAAGCGCCGGTGACCGATTGGTAATCGGTGGAATATGACCAGCGATGGGCAGCATGGTTTGACACCAACGGAATGCCTTAATATAATTATCCTAATCGTAAATCAATATCAATCCGGCAATGAAAAGGAAGAGTACGTTCGGTCCCCACCAGAGAGGAATGGTCATCAGGCTGAGAGCCATTTCGGGCAGGAAAGTACGGAAAGTGCACCTGGGAGCTGGATGCGTGTA
>CAZDND010000135.1:0-5165 GCA_964506825.1 uncultured Syntrophothermus sp. | reverse complement strand
TTGGACACGGCCGACGAAACCCGGTATCTGTTGGTCAAAGACATGACTGCGACTATCGGCTATCTGCTTGGTCTGGTGAAAGGTGTGGGCAAGGTGGACGTTATCGACCACCTGGGTAACCGCAGGCTTCGTTCGGTTGGTGAACTGCTGCAAAATCAGTTTCGTACCGGACTGGTGAGAATGGAGCGGGTGGTCAAAGAACGTATGAGTATCCACGACGTGGAATCACTTACCCCGCAGGTTCTAATCAACATCAGGCCGATCACAGCGGTCGTCAAAGAATTTTTCGGCAGTTCTCAACTGTCGCAGTTTATGGATCAGACCAATCCTCTGGCGGAACTGACAAATAAGCGCCGCTTGTCTGCTTTGGGGCCTGGGGGCTTGACCAGGGAAAGAGCAGGGTTTCAGGTTCGGGATGTTCATCATTCCCACTATGGTAGGGTTTGTCCCATTGAAACCCCTGAGGGTCCCAATATAGGCCTGATCGGCTCTTTGAGTACTTTTGCCCGGGTGAACAAGTTTGGTTTTATTGAAACTCCATACCGGCGGGTCGACCAGGCAAAGAAAAGGGTCACCAATAACATTGAATATCTGTCGGCTGACGAAGAAGAAGAATACATTATCGCTCAGGCTAACGCCAAAATAGACAAAAAAGGCTTTTTCCTTGATCCGCGGGTCAACGCTCACAAGGGGCACCAGTACTTTGAAACCCCGGTGGAGAGCGCGGACTATATGGATGTATCTCCTAAGCAGGTATTTAGTGTGGCGACTGCATTGATTCCCTTCCTGGAGCACGACGACGCCAACCGGGCATTGATGGGTGCCAACATGCAGCGGCAGGCAGTACCACTGATCAAGAGTGAGGCTCCCATCGTGGGAACCGGAATGGAATACAAGGCGGCTAAGGATTCTGGTGCGGTAATTCTGGCTAAAAAGCCCGGTGTTATAAAGAAAGTCAGCGCCAAGAGAATAGAGGTCAAATATGATGACGATACAGCAGACAAGTTTGACCTATTGAAGTTTTCACGTTCCAATCATGGTACATCCATCAACCAGCGTCCCATTGTAAAGGAAGGGCAGCGGGTGGACACCGAGGATGTTATTGCCGACGGGCCTTCTACTGATATGGGAGAGCTGGCTCTGGGTCGGAATGTGTTGGTAGCCTTCATGCCTTGGGAAGGGTACAACTATGAGGACGCTATCCTGATCTCCGAAAAATTGGTGATAGAAGATGTGTTCACATCTATTCATATCGAAGAGTACGAATGTGAAGCTCGGGATACCAAATTGGGCCCCGAAGAAATTACCCGGGATATACCCAACGTTTCTGAGGACATGTTAAGGAATCTGGATGATAGAGGCGTTATCAGAATCGGAGCCGAGGTCCGGGCGGACGATATTCTGGTGGGGAAAGTGACCCCCAAGGGGGAAACCGAACTGACTCCCGAGGAACGGCTCCTAAGGGCGATATTTGGAGAAAAAGCCCGGGAAGTAAGAGATTCATCCCTGCGGGTTCCTCACGGCGAGTCCGGCAAAATAGTGGATGTTAAAGTTTTCTCGAGGGAAAATGGCGACGAGCTGTCCCCAGGGGTCAGCCAGCTGGTGAGGGTATACGTTGCCCAAAAAAGAAAAATATCCGAAGGGGATAAAATGGCGGGACGCCACGGCAACAAGGGTGTAATATCCAGGATCCTGCCAATAGAAGACATGCCGTTTCTCCCGGATGGGACACCGGTGGAGATAGTACTGAATCCCCTGGGGGTTCCCTCCCGGATGAACATCGGGCAGGTACTGGAGTGCCATTTAGGATGGGCGGCCAAGACCCTGGGATTACATATCGCAACGCCGGTCTTCGACGGGGCCAGGGAAGATGACATTTTTGACAAACTCAGAGAAGCCGGGCACTCAGAGGACGGCAAGATAATGCTGCGGGATGGAAGAACTGGCTATGAATTTGATAACCCGGTCACCGTAGGTTATGTCTATATGTTGAAACTAGCTCACTTGGTGGATGACAAGATCCACGCCAGATCGATTGGCCCCTATTCCCTGGTAACTCAGCAGCCGCTGGGAGGGAAAGCCCAGTTTGGAGGCCAGCGCTTTGGAGAAATGGAGGTTTGGGCGCTTGAAGCCTATGGAGCATCCTATACCCTTCAGGAGATCCTTACTGTTAAATCGGACGATGTTGTTGGTCGGCTGAAGACCTATGAATCAATAGTCAAAGGGGAGAATATTCCGGAACCTGGAGTCCCAGAGTCCTTCAAGGTTTTGATTAAAGAGCTGCAGAGTTTATGTCTGGATGTCCGCATTCTTACCGAAGATGACCGGGAGATTCCGATCAAGGATTCTGATCCGGACATCAATCCAGATGAAAAAGCCAGGGATCTGGGGTTGGACATACCTATGCCCCCCCGAGCTCCTCGAATGGCTGCTTCCCGCAAGGAAACCGACGAAATGGAAGACGATGACTTCGATGATGAAAAGCTTTTGGCCGACGATGAATCGGGAGAAAAGGCTACCTTTGTGAGAGATGCGAAGACTGACGATTTATTTTAGAGATCGCTTAAACTCACTAAAAGAAGGGAGAGTCTAAGCTTGTTAGATGTTAACAACTTTGAGCGAATCAGGATTGCACTATCCAGCCCTGAACAAATCAGGTCCTGGAGCAGCGGTGAGGTAAAAAAACCGGAAACCATAAACTATCGAACCCTCAGACCGGAAAAAGAAGGTCTGTTTTGCGAAAAGATTTTTGGCCCGGTCAAGGATTGGGAATGCCATTGCGGAAAATACAAAAGGGTCCGTCACAAAGGCATCGTTTGCGACCGCTGCGGCGTGGAGGTTACCACCTCTAAAGTCAGGAGAGAGCGGTTGGGCCATATCGAGTTAGCGGCACCGGTGTCTCATATCTGGTATCTCAAGGGGATCCCCAGCCGGATGGGATTGTTACTGGACATGTCCCCGAAAGTCCTGGAGAAGGTAATTTATTTCGTAAATTACATAGTCCTGGACCCGGGAGATACGCCATTATTGAAGAAACAGCTGCTCAACGAGCGTGAATACCGGGATTATAAAGAAAAATACGAAAGTAAATTTCGGGTTGGTATCGGAGCAGAGGCGGTCAAGTCGCTGCTCGATGAGATAGATCTGGAGGAGCAATCAGTATTCTTAAAAGAAGAAATCGCCAACTCCAGCGGACAAAGAAGAAGCCGGGCTATCAAACGGCTGGAAGTGGTTGAGGCGTTTCGTCTTTCCAAGAATGATCCGATATGGCTTATTCTGGACGTTCTGCCGGTCATACCTCCGGAGCTGCGCCCCATGGTCCAGTTGGACGGCGGCAGGTTTGCTACATCGGATTTGAATGATCTTTATCGCCGGGTAATCAACCGCAACAACCGGTTGAAGAGACTGTTGGATTTGGGAGCCCCGGACATTATTGTGCGCAATGAAAAAAGGATGCTCCAGGAGGCGGTCGACGCCTTAATCGATAATGGACGCAGGGGCAGAGCAGTGACCGGCCCCGGGAACCGTCCCCTCAAGAGCCTCAGCGATATGCTGAAGGGTAAGCAAGGCCGATTCCGGCAGAACCTGCTGGGGAAGAGGGTCGATTATTCAGGCCGTTCGGTTATTGTTGTGGGACCCAACCTGAGCATGCATCAGTGTGGTCTTCCGAAAGAAATGGCGTTGGAGCTTTTCAAGCCCTTTGTTATGAAAAAACTCGTGGACCGTGGAATCGCTTCCAATATAAAATCGGCCAAAAAGATGATGGAAAGAGGCAAAGACGAGGTCTGGGATATACTGGAGAACGTAATCAAGGAGCATCCGGTAATGCTGAATCGCGCTCCGACTCTCCATCGGCTGGGTATTCAAGCCTTTGAGCCGGTATTGGTGGAGGGACGCGCTTTGCAGATTCATCCTCTGGTTTGTACCGCATACAACGCTGACTTTGACGGTGACCAGATGGCTGTCCACGTTCCCCTGTCGGCTGAGGCTCAGGCTGAAGCCCGACTGCTCATGCTGTCTACAGGGAACATCCTGAATCCCAAAGATGGACGACCAGTAGTTACTCCTACCCAGGATATGGTTATTGGGTGCTATTATCTTACTTTGGAAAGAGAGAACGAGCCAGGCGAGGGCCGGATGTTTTCGTCCGAGGAAGAAGCCAGCATGGCTTTTGAAAACAAGGAGATAACCCTGCATGCTCGCATCAAAGTCAGACTGGACCACCGTCTGGTTGAGACTACCATGGGGAGAATTCTGTTCAACGAAGCGCTGCCGTCGGAATTCAATTTTTACAACCAGGTGATCGGCAAGAAGGAATTGGGCGAGATCGTCTACAAGTGTTATCGGGATTTTGGCAACGAAAGGTCCGCCAGGACTCTGGATGCCATAAAGAGGCTCGGTTTTGCTTACGCCACCCGGGGTGGAATAACGGTTGGACTAACCGACTTTCAGACGCCTGCCGCCAAACTCGGCATCCTGGCTGTGGCTGATGATAAAGTTGAAGAGATCGAAAACGATTTCCAAATGGGATTGATTACCGAAGAGGAGCGACATTCCCAGGTGGTAGATACCTGGAATGGCGCTACCGAAGAAGTAACTGAAGAATTAAAGAAACATTTGAGCGTAGATAATCCTGTATACATGATGGCAACCTCCGGCGCCCGGGGAAATTTCCAGCAGATAAGACAGTTGGCAGGGATGAGGGGCTTGATGGCCGATCCCTCGGGACGAATTCTGGACTTGCCTATTAAAGCCAATTTCCGCGAAGGCCTGACGGTGTTGGAATATTTCATATCGACGCATGGAGCCAGAAAAGGCTTGGCTGATACCGCTTTGAGGACTGCTGACTCGGGATATCTCACCAGGAGACTGGTGGACGTTTCCCAGGATGTAATCATCCGGGAACCGGATTGCGGGACTCATGAAGGGATAAGTGTCGATGAAATTCGTGAAGGCGGAGAAGTAATCGAGAAGTTGGAAGAGAGGATCGTGGGACGGTTTGCGGTAGGGGACATAATCGATCCGGAAACTGGCGCGATCATCGTCAAGGATGACTATGAAATTCAAGAGGATGAAGCACTGGAAATCGTCAGATCCGGTATAAAATCGGTGCGGATCAGGTCGGTTTTGACCTGTAAGGCTCGATACGGGGTTTGTCAGAAGTG
>CAZDND010000134.1:0-5242 GCA_964506825.1 uncultured Syntrophothermus sp. | reverse complement strand
GAAATGGCAACAGTGTAGCGGCCAACGGGAACTCCGCCCGTTATCAAGGGAGCGCGTATGATGGTACGTGGAATGAGTGGGTCGTTGACCAAATTGGGTGGTACCGCATGAGATAAAACTCATGTCCCTTTAACTGGGGATATGGGTTTTTTTATATATGTACCCAACCACCGGATTCACGATGAGCAAAACAATGTTTATAAACGAAAGGGGTAAGAATGATGGCGAAAATACCTTACAAAACCTATCTCACCGAAGAGGAGATGCCCCGGCAGTGGTATAATATCCGCGCAGATATGAAAGAACAGCATGACCCTCTGCTGAATCCCGGTACCTTGCAGCCCCTGAAAACCGAGGAGCTGTACCCAGTTTTCTGCGAGGAATTGTGCCGCCAGGAAATGGACAGCACGACCAGGTATTTCGATATCCCTGAGGAAGTGCAGGAGTACTATAGAACCTTCCGTCCATCTCCTTTGATTCGCGCCTACAACCTGGAAAAAGCTCTGGATACACCAGCCAAAATCTATTTTAAATTTGAAGGCAACAACACCTCCGGCAGCCATAAGCTGAATGCGGCGGCGGCCATGGCCTATTACGCCAAAGAACAAGGCCTGACTTCCCTGACCACCGAAACCGGAGCCGGTCAGTGGGGCACCGCCCTGTCCATGGCCTGTGCCTTCTTCGGCCTGGATCTGACCGTATTTATGGTCAAGGTTTCCTATGAACAGAAGCCCTTCCGGAAAGCGGTCATGGAAACCTACGGAGCCAAGCTCATCCCCAGTCCCTCGAATACCACCGAGGTGGGCCGCGCTATTTTGGCCAAAGATCCCAACACCGGCGGCAGCTTGGGCTGCGCTATCTCGGAGGCTATCGAGCTTTCCCTGCATGACGACAAATGCCGCTATGCTCTGGGTTCAGTCTTGAACCAGGTGCTGCTGCATCAGTCCATTATCGGCCTGGAAAGCAAGCTCGCCATGGAGAAGATCGGAGAATATCCGGATATCATCATCGGCTGCGCCGGGGGCGGTTCCAACCTGGGTGGACTGATGTCACCCTTCATGCAGGACAAGCTGACCGGCAAGACCAATCCCCGTTTCATAGCGGTGGAACCGGCCTCTTGCCCATCGCTGACCCGGGGAAAATATGCCTACGACTTCTGTGATACCGGTAAAATCACCCCCCTGGCCAGGATGTACACCCTGGGCAGCGGGTTCATTCCCTCGCCCAACCATGCCGGTGGGCTTCGTTATCACGGTATGTCACCCATCCTGTCCAAACTCTACCACGATGGTTACCTGGAGGCAGTCTCAGCAGAACAGAACCAAGTATTTGCAGCGGCTGCTCTGTTCTGCCGGCGGGAACAGATCCTGCCGGCCCCGGAATCATCCCACGCCATTTACACTGCGATTCAGGAAGCCCTCAAATGCAAGGAAACCGGCGAGGCAAAGACGATCCTGTTCGGCCTGACCGGCACGGGCTACTTCGATATGAATGCCTATATGCAGTTTAACGAAGGGACCATGACCGATTATGTACCCACGGATGCCGATCTGCAAAAAGGGTTTGATACCCTGCCCCAGGTAGACTAGCCACCAGTAGTCATAAAAAGGCCCTTGGAATCGCGGTAAACCGTCGATCCAAGGGCCTTTTTTCGCGTTCGATCGCCAGATTTGGCCTTGCCAATATATCGGCAGGACTCCCGTCCAGTACCCCGGCCTGGGCTCTTTGCTGGCCCGCTTATCGGCCAACAGTACTATTACCGGGGATCAATCGTTTCATTTTTCGGGTATGAACTGGGCAATGTAGGGCAGGTTGCGGTATTTCTGCTTATAGTCGAGTCCGTAGCCAACGACAAAATGATCCGGAGTGATGAAGCACCGGTAATCAATGTTTATGGTCAGAAGGCGCTCGGCCGGATTGTCCAGGAGGGTACAAATCTTCAGACTGGCGGGTTGGTTGGCCCCTAAATGCTGGCAGATATAGCCTAAGGTAAGTCCGGTCCCGATTATATCCTCCACCAGGAGCACATGCCGCCCGGTGATGGATAGATCCAGGTCCTTGGTAAACCTCACGATTCCGGTTTTATTGGGAGCCTCGTGATACATGCCAATAGCCAGGAAATCGATATTCAAGGGGACGGTCAGCTGCCGGGTCAAATCGGCCAGAAAGTAGATCGACCCTTTAAGAATCCCCAGGACGATGATTTCCTGGCCCGCATAGTCGCGGTTGATCTCCCCGGCGATTTCGGTAACCCGCTGCTGGATTTGCTCCTGGGAAAAAACGATTTTGCCGATACCGGATGCCTTCAAAATCAATCAGATCCTTCCTGCATTCCGAAGCGCTTTAATAGAGTATAGAAATCATTTTTGAATACAATATTTATATTGGTGCCTGGATAGAGTTTTCTCAACAGCTGCACCTTTTTCTTCTTTTCCGCCACATATTTCTGATTCATGGTAGTCAGCTCGATGTAAGTATCGAATTTGGGCAGATAGAAATCCGGGGAAAAGGCCAGGGTAAGGTTTCCTTCCGAATCCCATTCGATGGGGAAGGTGCGGGGTTCATACTCCCACTCCAACCCATACATGTCCATTATTTTGGCAAATTCCTCTTCAGACGGGTGCTTGAAATAGACCGGACCTTTGCCCCCTTCGACGGTAGTTTTGACTGCGGGCAGTTCTGATACCCGCTTGTTCTTGGTCATATAGAAGAGCAGGTCAACCGCTTCCTCGATGCTCAGAAAGTCGGTATTCAGGATGATATGGTATAGAAACGGATCAGCCCAATCCTTATGGAACAGGGTCGTTATGTAGCGCTTGTGTTTACGGTCCGATAGCTCCAGAAATCTTTCAGCATCCCGGTTCTCCAGACTGTAGGTATCCATGATCCTTCTGATCCGGGTCTCCGGGGAGGCTACAATCTTAACATGCAAGGCTTCCGGGTGGCGGGCAAAAATCACCTGACCTCCCAAGCCAAAAATTATCGCCGGCTGTTCAGCAATATATTTTTTCAGGCGGTCTTCCAGGTAATCAGCAAAGGTGGGGCCATTTACCGACGGGTTGAGGAAAAATCCTGGACTTTCAGCCAACATATGAAGTTCATGCTTGGTGGCCACATCAGGAAACCATGAATTCATGACCAGGTCCCGGTTAATCAGCGGCAGCTCCAGCCTGGCTGCCAGGAGATCGGCTATTTCTTTGCCAAAACTTCCGGTTTCCCGGGAAATAGTCACAAATGCCAATTTGTTCACCTCTTGCCCATGTCGGGGGTATATTCCAAATGGGTTGTTCCTGAAAATGAAGCCCGGGTGGTGATTGACCACATTTTATCATGAATCAAGCCCTATGGCTAACCGATGAACACCCTCTTAACCCCACTTGCTCATAAATACAGAAAATATTCTAATTAATCGAAAGATAATGAAAAATACAGTTAGCGGCTGTTGGAAGGAGCTAATGGATGATAACAGGATTTCATCGGTCTATTCCGAATCACACGCCCTTTGACGGCTGCTGTCCTGTCTAGTAAGCTATAGACAAGCTCCAAGGAATTCCTAAGACGGAATACCTACAGAGTCGGAAGGCGGAAACTGAACATCACATTAGATTATAGGTATCGGTGAGGCAACTCGCTATATCTGAAAAGGCACAGGGAAAGGGTTTATACCAGGTCAGACGGTGCGGAGGTCATGGATTAAGGCGATTCGCAAGGGTTACCAAGAAAAGTGTACTGAAGTAAAGTTGGGTTTGATGTAAATACCAAGTAACTGGAAACCAGGCAGATGAAGATCTTGTAAGATGGTTCGTGATGGGAAACTGAAGTCCAAGACAATGAAAGGTAGGAAATCGACAAAGATTCGTTGGAGCTTACTTGTTAGGTCCGGAAAGAGGATTCGCCGAGGTCGGCGGATCCTCTTTTTTTGTGGCCCTTATGGCATGTATTTGACATTGCAGCTACTACTGACCCGCAGATGGCTGCACAAATCCCCCCTATTACCAGCAATACCGCCAGCAGCTGCTGGCGGTATTGTAATGCATACGTGTTGTTATGATTCCTTGCCCTCCGGTCGACCCCAGATCAATCCTATCTTCCTTCAGTCGACCATGGCCTCCATGGTTCTGCTGGCGAAGCAGCCTACTTTACGATCAAAACCGGGCAGGGAGACTCTGCCAGTACCCTCTGGGTAACACTGCCCATAACTGCTCCGGCCAGGGGCCCGTGTCCCCGGGTCCCCATCACCACCAAATCGATATCTCTTTTGATTTCCTGGAGTATGCTCGTGGCAGGGTAACCACTGATAATCTTCTTCATTATCCGCACCTGCTGGGTATCGATTCCTTTGAGGGTCACTTCCAAAACCTGTTTGCCGATATCATCAATCTGTTCGGCAGGATAAACATAGGAGTAGCCGACCAGGTAATCTCCCGAATAAGGCAGTGGCTGAGTAAATACATGCACCAATTCAATTTCCGCGTCGAACTTTTTGGCTAAGTCTATCGCCATCATCAATGCACGGCGTGAATAATCAGAAGCATCGGTCGCAACTAAAATTCTTTTTAACATTGGCACAGCCTCCTTTCAAAATCCTTGCCTGCACATCCCATCACGGGATTACTCGATTTCTATTTGCAGGGACTTGTCGTTTTTTTCTACCTTGGGAACCGTGATGTGGAGCACCCCGTCCTCAAATTTGGCTTTGATCCCAACCTCCATGGCACCGGATAATGAAAAGGACCGCTCCATTTTGCCGAATTTCCTCTCCTTGTGAATGTAATTCTCCTTCTGTTCCTCGGTCCTTTCCTCTCTCTGGACCGCAATCGTCAGTCTCCCCTCATCCAGTTTAAGAGCTATCTCGTCTTTCTTGACTCCGGGTAGTTCCGCTTCCACCTTGTATTCCTTGTCAGTTCCCTTGATATCCACCTTAAAATCCTGGTAAGCCAGAATCCTGGCCGGGGTCACGTCGCTGAAAAAATCCCCCATGGTATTATAAAAATCAATGAAACGGTTTGATTTTTGAATTGGATCCGCCATTTAAAAACCCTCCTTTCGTAAAACGATCGTTGCTCAAGTGAGTCTTAATCCCTTCATGGTCTGCTGTTTAACTTCCACCCTGGTTCTCAAATATAGCTACCCGCTGCCTGTCGACTGAAGGCAGCAATGCTTTTCTATCCACGAATATCGTGGGAGTGTTGATGTCAATGAAAAATCAGGCCATTTGCTGGTGAGAAATTAGGCCACCTGA
>CAZDND010000133.1:0-5252 GCA_964506825.1 uncultured Syntrophothermus sp. | reverse complement strand
GAGATATTGTGGACATAGGGGACGAGCTTACCGAAGGGCCCCTTAATCCTCACGACATTCTGAGAACCAAAGGCATGCGGGCTGTTCAAATATACCTGCTGCGGGAGGTGCAGAAGGTTTACCGGCTGCAAGGTGTTGAGATTAGCGATAAGCATATTGAGATAATGATTCGGCAGATGCTGAAAAAGGTCAAAATTGAAGAAAGCGGTGATACCTCGCTGCTGCCAGGTGCTTTCACCGATGTATCCGATTTTGAGGAAGAAAACACTCTGATATTTGAAAAGGGCAGCGGACTTCCGGCCGTAGCGAGCCCATTGCTGCTGGGAATAACCAAAGCTTCCCTGAACACCCAGTCGTTCCTTTCGGCTGCTTCCTTCCAGGAAACAACCAAGGTGTTGACTGAGGCAGCGATCAAGGGTAAAGTAGATAACCTAATAGGTCTCAAAGAAAACGTAATCATCGGCAAATTGATTCCCGCTGGAACCGGTTTTTCCAGATATCGGGGGATCACGGTGGAAATGACGGATACTGATTGACTTGACTAAAACCGGAATGATACAATGACCAAGTGCCCTTTTGTGCATTTTTAATAACCAGGGATTTGTTTTAGTCGGAGGGGCTTTTTCTTAAAGGAGGTTGACAAACTTGTTGAGTTTGCAACATGCCCGGAAGGCTATTGGGTCCAGACAGGTCCGGAAAAGCATTATCAAGGGGTCGGCGTATAAGGTTTACATTGCCGAGGACGCTGAAAAGCACATCACCCGGGGATTGATGGATCTCTGCAGAGAGAGAGGCATCGAAGTCCAACTGGTGCAGAGCATGGAACAATTAGGCAAGGCATGCGGCATATCGGTTGGTTCTGCTGCCGTGGCTTTGTTAAGTGATGAACAGGGGAAGGAGGTGCAAGATTAGTGCCTACTATAAACCAACTAGTGAGACAATCTCGTAAGGAGATAGTCAAAAAGTCCGACGCACCGGCGCTGGAGGGATGTCCGCAACGGCGCGGAGTATGTACTCGGGTATTTACCACTACCCCAAAGAAACCGAATTCGGCTCTTCGCAAGGTTGCCAGAGTAAGGTTGACTCATGGAGTAGAGGTTACTGCCTATATTCCCGGCATTGGACATAACCTGCAGGAGCACTCGGTCGTTCTGATCAGAGGAGGAAGAGTCAAGGACCTTCCTGGAGTCAGATATCATATTATCCGTGGGACCCTGGATGCCGCAGGAGTTCAAAACCGCAATCAGGCGCGCTCCAAATATGGCAGCAAGCGTCCCAAAAAGGGAGCGAAAGCCCCCGTAAAAAAATAAGCTGAACCCGTTGAAAAGACAAATCTGCGATTATCATCTTTGATTGCAGGCGATGATGGTCGGGTGAGAAGGGAGGAAATACGTTGCCTAGAAAAGGTCCGGTACCCAAAAGAGAATTAATCGAAGATCCAGTTTACCACAGCCGAATTGTTACCAAAATGATCAACCAGGTAATGTGGGATGGCAAAAAGAGCCTGGCGGAATCAATCTGTTACGGCGCATTTGACATAGTAGAAAAAAAAGCCGGCAAAGCACCTCTGGAAGTATTTGAGGAAGCGCTGAAAAACATTATGCCGATTTTGGAAGTTCGTGCTCGTCGGGTCGGTGGTGCGAACTATCAGGTTCCCGTCGAGGTCCGCAGTGATCGCCGCGAGACGCTGGCATTGAGATGGCTGATAGGTTACGCTCGCAAGCGCGGAGAAAAAACCATGGAACAGCGTTTGGCGGGAGAAATACTTGATGCTTACAACAGCACGGGCGGAGCATACAAGAAAAAAGAAGATACTCACAAAATGGCAGAAGCCAACAAAGCGTTTGCCCATTATCGTTGGTAGATTTGAACTGGTCCTTTGCCTGCAAGGAGTGTTTGATTTATGACCGAAGCTTATCCGCTGGATAGAACAAGAAACATAGGGATAATGGCTCATATCGACGCGGGCAAGACAACGACCACTGAGAGAATTCTGTTTTACACCGGCAGTGTCCATCGCATGGGAGAGGTTGACAAGGGTACCGCAACCATGGATTGGATGGTCCAGGAACAGGAACGAGGCATTACCATTACCTCGGCAGCGATTACCTGTTATTGGAAAGATTGCCGGATAAATATTATCGATACACCCGGGCACGTGGACTTCACAGTTGAAGTGGAACGGGCTTTGCGGGTGTTGGACGGGGCTATAGCTGTATTCTGCGGTGTAGCTGGAGTTCAATCGCAGTCCGAGACCGTCTGGAGGCAGGCTGACAAATACGGGGTTCCAAGGATTGCATTCGTCAACAAGATGGATAGGGTGGGAGCGGATTTTTACCGGGTCGTTGACCAGATAAATAGGGATCTGGGGCACAATGCGGTTCCAGTCCAGCTTCCCATCGGAGCAGAAGACGGATTTTCCGGAATAATTGATCTTATACAACTAAAAGCCTATATTTTCCAAGATGAATTGGGGACTGAAGTAATCGAAAGAACGCTGACGCCGAGCGAATTGGAATTGGCTGATCATTGGCGCAGCAATCTTATCGAACAAATCGCTGAATATGACGATGAAGTTATGCAGCTTTATCTTGAAGAAAAGCCTGTAGGTGAAGACGAGATAAAGAGGGCGCTGCGGCAGCTTACCCTGGGAAATGTGGCAGTTCCAGTGTTATGCGGATCATCTTTTCGAAACAAGGGAGTGCAGATGCTGCTGGATGCGGTGGTCGACTACCTGCCTTCGCCGAGTGAGGTTCCCATGACCACCGGAGTAGACCCCCGCAGCGGCGAAATGATAGCCCGTAAAAGCGACATAACTGAACCGCTTTGTGCCCTGGCATTCAAGGTTGTATCCGACGCCTACGTGGGGAAACTGATTTATTTCCGGGTCTACTCGGGATCAGTCAAGTCGGGGACGGTGGTCTATAACGTCAGAAAGCAGAAACGTGAAAGGATCAGCCGTATCCTCCGGATGAGCGCTAATCACCGTGAAGAAGTGGATACTGCATTTGCTGGAGATATCGTAGCCGGGGTGGGGCTCAAAGAAACCTTTACCGGCGACACCCTCAGCACGGAGGAGTACCAGATTCTTTTGGAAGCTATGACATTTCCACATCCGGTGATTTCAGTGGCCATCGAACCGCGCAGCAAGGAAGATGAGGACAAGATCGGTGAGGCTCTGGCAAGGCTTGGGGAGGAAGATCCGACCTTCAAGACCCATACCGATTCAGAAACGGGACAAAGCATAATTTCTGGAATGGGCGAGCTTCATTTGGATATCATAACCGATCGTCTTCTCCGGGAATTCAAGGTGAATGCCAACATCGGGAAACCACAGGTTGCATATAAAGAGACCGTCCAACACAAGGCCAGAACTGAAGGTAAGTTTATCCGGCAAACCGGAGGCAGAGGCCAGTATGGACACGTGATCCTGGAGGTATATCCCTTGTCCGAGGGAGAAGGGTTCCGGTTTGTGGATGAAAGCAACGAGAGCGTCATCCCCAAGGAATATGTCGACTCAGTTGAGAGCGGGATATCCGGGGCGCTCCAAGCCGGGATCATAGCCGGTTACCCGGTGGTGGACATTGAAGTGCATCTGGTGGGGGGGTCCTATCACGAGGTGGATTCATCGGAGGGTGCATTTAAGATGGCGGCTGGATTGTGTTTCAAGGAACTCATGGCTCTTGCCGGTCCGATATTGATCGAACCAGTGATGGACATAGAGATCCAGGTGCCGGAGGAGTACACCGGGGATGTGATTGGTGATCTTAACAGCCGCCGGGGAAGGGTTCTGGGAATGATAGAGAACCAGGGCATAAGGTCCATCAAGGGAGCCGTGCCCTTATCACAAATGTTTGGTTATGCTACCGATATCAGATCCCGGACCCAGGGCAGAGGAACATTTACTATGCAGTTTTCACATTATGAAGAGGTGCCTGAATATAGATCCAGGGAGATAGTAGCCAGAAGGTATGGCATCTAGAAATAATTATCAGTCTGAAAGGAAAGGTGAACAGAGATGGCAAAGCAGAAGTACGAAAGGACAAAGCCGCACGTAAACATAGGCACGATAGGTCACGTTGACCATGGGAAGACGACCCTGACCGCGGCGATAACCCTTTGCTTGTCGAAGGAAGGAATGGCCAAAGTAGCAACGTACGAAGAAATCGACAAAGCCCCGGAAGAAAAAGAAAGAGGAATAACGATCAACACCGCCCACGTAGAGTATGAGACGGACAACCGTCATTACGCCCACGTGGACTGCCCGGGACATGCCGATTACATAAAGAACATGATAACGGGAGCCGCCCAGATGGACGGAGCCATTCTGGTAGTATCAGCCGCGGACGGACCAATGCCGCAGACCCGTGAGCATATAGTGCTGGCCCGGCAGGTAGGGGTGCCCTATGTGGTAGTGTTCATGAACAAAGTGGACATGGTGGACGACGAAGAGCTGTTGGAACTGGTAGAAATGGAAGTCAGAGACCTGTTGAATGAATACGAATATCCGGGAGACGACCTGCCGGTAATCAAAGGTTCCGGACTTAAAGCATTGCAGTGTGGATGCGGCAAAAGAGATTGCGCGGACTGCAAACCTATATGGGACCTGATGGACGCAGTGGACGCCTACATTCCGATGCCGGAAAGAGATGTAGACAAGCCATTCCTGATGCCGATCGAAGACGTATTCACGATAACCGGACGGGGAACAGTAACCACGGGAAGAGTGGAAAGAGGCAAGATCAAAGTCGGCGAAGAGGTAGAAATCGTAGGGATGAGAGAAGCCTCGAGGAAGACCGTGTGTACCGGAGTAGAGATGTTCCGGAAACTACTGGACTACGCACAGGCAGGAGACAACATCGGGACCCTGCTGAGGGGAGTAGACCGCAGGGAAGTGGAAAGAGGCATGGTGCTGGCGAAGCCAGGATCAATCAAGCCCCACACCAACTTTGCGGCGGAAGTCTATGTACTGACCAAGGAAGAGGGCGGAAGGCATACCCCGTTCTTTCCTGGATACAGACCGCAGTTTTATTTTCGTACCACAGACGTAACCGGAATCATCCAGCTGCCTGAAGGGGTAGAGATGGTAATGCCGGGAGACAACATCCAGATGGGGATAGAACTGATAACCCCGATAGCCGTTGAAGAAGGACTGAGATTTGCAATACGCGAAGGCGGCAGAACCGTAGGCGCCGGTGTTGTAACCGGGATCTCCGAGTAATAGTCTCACCGGGCTTCGATAGGCATTTAGC
>CAZDND010000132.1:0-5256 GCA_964506825.1 uncultured Syntrophothermus sp. | reverse complement strand
GGCCCCCGTATCAACCACCGCCTTTATCTCCGAATCGATAAATATCGTGTGGCAAAAAGGAAACCCAGCTCGCTGGGCTCGAACAAATTTTATGCCTGGCGCTACATCTAGAATCATTAAAATCGGTATCTCCTTAGTGAAATAATAGGCGACGACCGCTTATGTTGTCGGCACCCCAGTGGGGGGGACATTTTCTATTAGACTTTCCAACGCCTTGCCCACCTCATCGATATATTTTCCGTAGTTGGTCCAGTCACCTGATTTAAGTGCATCCTGTGCTTTATCAAAATATTCTTTGGCCTGACCAACCATGCCTACCAGTGACTTGTCAACTGTTCCAGGCTGGGGTTCGATTTCGCCTGGTTCCGTCTTGATTCCCCCGGGCGCAAATATCCTTAACAATGATTCTTCCAAGGTAGGTTCCATAACCACGGTATCCCCATAAACCACGATTATCCTCCGCAGCTCAGGTATCTGACTTTGTTCGGCCTGCAAATAGACCGGTTCGACATACATCATGGAATTCTTCACCGGAATCACCAGCAGATTGCCGCGATAAACCCGAGATCCTTTCTGGTTCCACAAGGTCATCTGCTGAGATACTTCAGAGTTCTGATCAATACGTGATTCGATCTGCATCGGTCCATAGATCAGTTCCTGTTTAGGGAAATCATATACTTTCAATTTTCCGTAATTTTCTACATCGGACCTGGCGCACAGCCATCCGATCATATTCTGCTTGGTGTTCGGAGTAAACGGCAGCATCAGAATGTATTCAGGTTTTGCCTCACCGGGAAGCTGCATAATCATATAGTAAGGATCAACGTCCACAGTCTTATCCCCTACGATTTCCTGGGGTATGTTCCACTTGTCTTCCTTGTTGTAGAAAACCAAAGGGTCTGTCATATGGTAAAGGGAATACATAGTAGCCTGGATTCTGAACAATTCCTCAGGATAACGGATGTGTGCCTTCAGTCCCTCCGGCATTTTATCCATCGCAATAAATAATCCCGGGAACGTTGCGGCCAATGACTGGACAATGGGATCATTGGGATCGGCCATATAAAAGGCAGTGTCGCCGCTGTAGGCATCAATCACGATTTTGACCGAATTGCGGATATAATTTTTATGACCGTCAAAAGGCTCCGAGCATGGATAGCTATCGCTGGAGGTATAGGCATCAATTATCCAAAATATCTTTCCATTGTCGATGACTATGTAAGGATCGCCGTCATAGTCCAGAAATGGAGCAATTTTGTCGACTCGTTCGACGATGTTCCGATACATCAGCACCTGACTGCCAGCATCAACGTCTGAGGAGAGCAATAACTTGTAGTCTTTTAATTCCAGGGCCAGCAACAAGCGCCGCACAATGGATCCCATTTTAATTCCGCTGTCGGATTTATAAACCGACTCGGCATTGGTAGTACCCATTGGATAGTCGAACTCTTTGGTGTTGGAGTTTACGATTACATATTTGCCAACCTCTTCACCAAAATATATTTCCGGACGAGTGATCTGCAAATCAACCGATGATCTCGGGGGTATGTCTTTAATGAACATCACCGGCAGACCTTCCTGCCCCACCTCGTTGACAGGACTCATGGAAACACCATACCCATGAGTGTACTTCAGTTTTTGGTTAACCCATGTCTGCGGCACACTTTCCTGGGATAACTCGCGCGGCGCCAGCATCACCTGCCGGTATTCGCCATTAATCATATAGCGATCAATATCGATATCATTAAATTGGTAATAAGGTCGTATTTCCTGTATCGCTTGATAAGTCTTCTTTAATGGCTGCCAGTCCCATAGTCGGATGTTTTGGATAGTTGCCCGGTTGGCTTCAATGTCGTTCCAGGTAAGATCATAAGCGATATCATACGGCTGATTCTCCACTTTATCTAATCCGTATGCCTCCCGGGTATACTTGATGTTGTTCTGGATATATGGTTTTTCCCGATTGAACTCATTGGGCACTACGGATAATTTTTGCACAGCAGCCGGATATACGCCGCTAAACACCAGTACCGCTACCGCCCATAACCCCAGGCTGACCACAACCCAATTCAGTTTCCTAAGGAATATATTGGCCAGCAGCAAAGCTGCAACCACCAGTGTTATTATAATTAAGATTTTGAAGCCTATCAATCGTGCATGTACGTCTGTATAACCAGCTCCATAAACAACACTGTTGGAGGAATATACAATTTCATATGAAGCCAGCCGATAACCCCATGCCTTGGCTGCAAATATCAACCCCAACAACATTATTATGTGGGCTTTTGGCCAACTGAACTCCTTCCAATCTACATCGGTCAATTTGAAGGCCGACATCATCAGATATAAAAATCCAACTCCGATTACGGTAAAAATGAGAATCGGCATGATCAGGCCATAAACGAATTCGTAGAGCCGAAGGTCAAAAACAAAAAATGCGATGTCGCGGTTAAATATTGGGTCCGCTATATTGAACGGCACCTGATTAAAATACTGCTTAATAATGATCCATTTGTCGGCGGCCATCAATGCTGCGGACAATGCCCCTAACCCTGTAAAGACAACAAATATGGAGGAGATTCCTCTGGATTTCGTTTCAACATCTAATCCAGCCTCTTCATCAAAGATAATTTCTCGTCCGTCTTCGTTCACCGGGGTAATTTTGCGAATAAGATACCGCCGAGCTATCATGAGATTGCCAACGACGAAAAACAGCGTAAAAAGAAATACTCCAATGCCTACTCCCCATTTGGTTATAAATGTAGTAGTGAAAACCTGGCCAAAAGAAAGGCTTTCAAACCACAGCCAATCAACGTAGAAACGACTCAAAGCCGAGATTACAATACCAACTGCCAGCAGACCGATCAAAATGACTCGATTTCTGTTTTGGTTACCCATTTGAATCCCCCTTTTGTTCCGGAGCTTGAACAGCTATTGCTGATCAAGCCCCCAATTTGTACAGGCAAACTGAACAATTTGTTCAACCAGGTCCTCATAATTGATTCCCGCGTACGCTGCAGCATCTGGGAAGAGGCTCAGTTCTGTCATTCCAGGTATGTTGTTGACCTCCAATACATAGGGCTGATCTGCTTGATCGATGATAAAATCGATGCGGGAAAATCCGAGGCAACTAAAACTGTTATATATTTTCTTTGATAATTCATTTACCCTTTCTGCGGCCAATGCGGATATCCTGGCGGGAATTATGTGGCTGCTGCCACCTGGAGTGTATTTGGCTTGATAGTCATATACTCCCTCTGCAGTCTCGATTTCTATCAAGGGAAGCACCAAAGGTTCTTCATTACCTAAAACCGATGCCGTTATCTCAATGCCAGCGATGAATTGTTCCACCAATACCTTGGGACAGATTTTCAAGGCTTCATCCAAAGCATCGGCAAGCATCGACGCATCCTTCACAATTATGATCCCAATGGATGAACCTTGATTCGCAGCTTTGACGACCACCGGAAGTCCCAGTTCCTCAATAATCTCCCGGGCAGCATCATTGATCGTGCCTTGTCCCTTGGTTATGACCATAAATCTGGCAGTCGGAATACCTTCCGCCACAAATAGCTGCTTGCTCAAAATTTTGTCCATGCAAACCGCACTGGCAGCTATGCCGGAACCAGTATAGGGTATTCCCATTATTTCGAGAAGTCCCTGAATTGCACCGTCCTCCCCAAAACGTCCATGTAAAGCAATAAAGGCCAAATCAGGCTTGATCTCCTCCAATTGCATAGGCACCTTATGCTCCGCATCCAACTCGATAGTATCATAACCCCGATTGCGAAGTGCAGCTGCAACCGCCTTTCCACTACGTAACGAGACTTCGCGTTCGGAGGATTTTCCGCCCATCAAAACTGCGATACGCATTATGTCCCTCCTTCAATATCTATAATCAAATACTGCTCGTTGAGTCCATTTCATCCTGGAAAATTAAATCACTCCGGACTGCGGTCTGTGACCAGTAGAATTCTTAAATATGGCCTACATGTGCAGTTGGGAATTAAACCCCGGTGAATGTCACCGCCAGAGACGGTGATAATGCCTGGTCATACCCCTGCCCTGGAGCGAACCAGATTTTCGACTACCTCAGGAGGAACCATAATCTGGCCTAGCCTGACATCAGGGGAATAATTTCCATGATAATCGCTCCCCCCAGTAGCTGTCAGACCCCTTTCGCGCGCCATTTGTTCATAACGGGCAATCATTTCCATCCGTCGAGATCCGAAGTAATAATAGTATACTTCCAGCCCTGCGGGAGCAAAATCAAGAAGCCTGCGGATCACTCCGTCATCGCGTATGAGACCTGGATGGGCTAAAACAGGAATTCCTCCAGACTCACATATAATGCTTACTGCGTCTTGATAAGGATTAAACTTGAATTCCACATAGGCCGAACCGCTCTGGGCTAAATATCTTTGAAGGATTTCCACGGCATCTTCCTTGGACTTCAGATAGCCAGCTTTAAACAGTCCCCGGATAATGTGATTTTTCCCAATACTGCTGCCTTTATCTGCAACGTCGTAGATTGGATCGAGATCGAGACGAAATCCCATTTTACATAGATTATCAGCAGTGGCTATCATGGTTTCATTTCGTTTGATTTGCATTTCCCTGACCCAGCTGCGAAAGCTTCGACTTGCGGTGTTGAAACAATAACCAAGTAAGTGGATTTCTCTGCCCTGGAAATATGTTGATAGCTCGATCCCGGGAATTAGAAGCATTCCCCGCTCCTCAGCCAGGGAGACAACCATATCCATACCGGAGATGCTTTCATGATCAGTAAAACTAAATGTGGTGATGCCTGCTTCTTCCAACTCATCTAGAAGATCGTTCGGATTCGTGCCACCATCTGAGGCGGTTGTATGAATGTGTAGGTCAATCATAGAGTAAACCCTCTGCAAATATTATCCGACCCTCTGAATCTCTACCTATCATAGCAAACTTCCCATGATGTATTCTACCAATCCGAGATATCTGGCATTCTATTGACTGATGAACAACAATACATCCCCTCACCATTATTGGCTGTCGCATTGTACCCAAGCTGATTTTTATCCACCCCATGGTGTCCCGTCACCCTATACTATGATTTTCCAAATGGACACCGCGTGGTGAAGCCCACCCAACAAGATCATTTCGGATATCACCCGTCCGGGATACTCCTGACCGGGTGATCCTTACCAGTCTTAATAGTGTGTCAATAGTCAGGGAAAACGTCACCCCATTAAGGGGATAACTGAGCAGCGGAAA
>CAZDND010000131.1:0-5269 GCA_964506825.1 uncultured Syntrophothermus sp. | reverse complement strand
CACGCACATCGCCACCAGGTCGATCCCTACCGTATCATGGACATTCATCATCTGAGCCACTTTGAGCTTGGAACCTACACCATCCGTTCCCGACAGCAATATGGGTTGGGGATAGCGCTCCAGGTCCAGCTTAAAAAGCCCTGCGAACCCCCCTATATCGGAAACCACTCCCGACCGGTGCGTTGATTTTATCAAGGATGAGATCAACCCCACGGACCGCTCGGCCTCCTCGATATCAACTCCCGCTTGACGATAGCTCATACCTTGTTCAGTCATAAAGAACCTCCTCTCGAGCTTTCCAGATCGGCCGGTTCCGTTGATCTGGATTCCTCCACCGGAACCGGGTAACACCCATCGAAACAGGCCGCGCAAAAGGATGACGATCCGCGGTCCAGGGACGAATATAGCCCTTCCATGGACAGGTAGTGCAGGCTGTCGGCTCCGATGAACCGGCATATGCTGTCCACGTCCATGACAGCGGCGATAAGCTCCTCCCGGTGCGAGGTATCTATACCATAAAAGCAGGGATACATGGTAGGAGGAGAGGCTACCGCCATATGAACCTCAGCAGCACCTGCATCCCTGAGCATGTTTACAATCTGTTTGCTGGTGGTACCGCGAACGATGGAATCATCAACCATAATCACCCTTTTTCCGGCTACCGCTTCCGCTACCGCATTCAACTTCAGCCTGACTCCCAGATCCCTCATTTCCTGAGATGGCTGAATAAAGGTACGGCCGATATACCTGTTTTTTATCAGGCCTTCCTCAAACTGAATCCCTGATTCATCGGCAAATCCCAGGGCTGCGGAAGTCCCGGAATCAGGTACGGCTATGACGATATCGGCTGTCAGTTGGGTTTCCCGGGCCAGTTGGCGCCCAATCGCCCGGCGGTAGCGGTTAACGCTGATGCCATCGATAATACTATCCGGCCGGGCCAGATAGACATATTCAAATATGCAATGGGCCCGGCGTTTAGAGGCCAGGGTTTTGATGGATTTTAGTCCGTCCCCTTCGATCACCACGATCTCCCCCGGATCGATGTCCCGTACGAATTTGGCCCCCACCGTATCCAGGGCGCATGATTCTGACGACAGGAAATAATCGCGCCCCTTAATTCCCAAACACAAAGGTCTGAATCCCATGGGATCGCGCAGCCCGATCAGCTTGTTTTCGGTCATCACTATCAGCGAGTAGGCTCCTTTTATATCCAGCATGCATTTTAGCAGCCCGTCCTCCAGTCTATCCTGGCCATATCTGGCCAGGAGGTTGACTATCACTTCGGTGTCGGTGGTGGTCTGAAAGACCGCCCCCAGGTTGGCCAGGCGATGCCTTAGGTCATCAGCGTTGACCAGATTGCCATTGTGCGCCAGAGCCACCATACCTTTTAAATAGCTGAATACCAAGGGCTGGGCATTTATCACATGGCTGGACCCGGTGGTCGAATAACGAACATGGCCCACCGCAGTATTCCCGGCCAGGTTGTTCAACAGGTCCCGGGAAAATACTTCGGATACCAGGCCCATGCCCTTGTGCAATACTATTTCGCGTCCGTTGCTGACCGCAATGCCGGCACTCTCCTGGCCCCGGTGCTGCAGAGCATACAACCCATAATAGGTATCCCGGGCGGCTTCCCCCGATGATTCCGATCCTTCCAGACAGGCCCCGAATAATCCGCATTCATCCCGCCAATAACTGGCTACTTCATCAGGCATTCGATAGCCCTCCCCCATATGGTGCCCAGTTCAAGGATTTCCTGGCTAATAGCCGGTTGGCCGTTAATCGCCACCCGCAAGTCCGTTTGGCCAACCCGTCCGATAACTGTTAACGGTACATCTTTATCCTCAGCCTTCTGCCTGACGAACTCAAGATCCTGCTCATTGATGCTTATAACTGCCCTGCCCGGAGCCTCCCCGAACAATACCCCATCCGGCCGGGAGCTGATCCCGCACTCCAGGAATATCTCGGCTCCCCGTTCTCCTTTAATGGCTGCTTCAGCCAAACACACTGCCAGTCCACCTTCGGATATATCATGGGCTGATTTCAATCGGCCTTCTGCGATTAAACCCAGCAGCAGCTCTATCAATCGCAGTTGGTATTCCGGGTCTAATTCGGGAATCACTCCCGCCTCTACCCCGTGGACCAGGGCCAGATATTCACTGCCGCCAATCTCATCCCGGAGGCCTCCCAGAAGGATTATCAAGTCTCCCGTTTCCTGAAAGGCCATCTGTGTCCGGCGGGATACATCGGTCAGCAATCCTACCATGCCCACTACTGGGGTGGGGTAGATGGCCTCTCCTCCCTGGGTCTCGTTGTACAGGCTCACATTGCCGCTCACGATAGGAGTCCCCAATACTCTGGCTGCATGGGCCATACCACGGACCGCCTGATCCATCTGCCAATAGACTTCCGGTTTTTCCGGATTCCCGAAATTGAGACAATTGGTTACTGCCAGGGGCAGCGCCCCGGTACAGGCCAGATTCAGCGCCGCTTCGCAGACCGCCGCCATTCCGCCTTTATATGGGTCCAGGTAGCAGGTACGGCTGTTGCAATCCACCGTTACGGCTGCCCCTTTAGGGCTGCCCTTGATTCGCAATACGGCGGCATCGGCATCGCCGGGGACAACTACCGTATTGGTCATGATCTGATGGTCGTATTGTTGGTAGACCCATTGCTTGCTGGCAATGGATGGGGCCTGTAGTAAATCCCGGAGTACCTGGCCGAAATCCTGGTCTGAGGCTGCGGTAGTCAAGTCGTAATTCTTTAACCGTTGGTAATACTCGGGTTCCAAACTCTCCCGGTGGTATACCGGGCACATATCGGTCAATGCTTTAACCGGCACTTCACCCGCCAGTCGGTCCCCTTCCATAACCCTGAAATATCCGTCATCCGTAATGGTTCCAATTATAGTGGCATCCAGGCCCCATTTATCAAATATCTCCTGGATACGGTCGATAGCACCTTCATGAGGAATGATCAGCATTCTTTCCTGAGACTCCGACAACATGACCTCGTAGGAAGACATACCCTCCTCCCGGCGCGGAACCTTGAGGGTGTCTATTTCTACTCCGCTGCCGCCTTTGCTGGCGGTCTCGGCGATGGAACTGGTCAGTCCCGCCGCCCCAAGATCCTGCATGCCAGCCACCAGACCTTCGTGGATCAGCTCCAGGCAGGCTTCCAACAGCAGTTTTTCCATAAAAGGATCCCCTACCTGGACCGCCGGCCGCCTGGCTTCCGATTCGGCCGATAATTCTTCGGATGCGAAGGTAGCACCGTGGATGCCGTCCCGGCCGGTCTTGGATCCCACCAGCATCAGGGGACGCCCCACTTCCGAGGCTACCGCCCGGGCAATTTCATCGGTTTTGACCAACCCCACACACATGGCGTTCACCAGGGGATTTCCCCGGTAACTGGGATGAAAATATACTTCGCCGGCTACGGTGGGAATACCCAGGCAGTTGCCGTAATCACCTATCCCGGCCACTATTCCCCCTACCAGATAGCGGGTCCGCTCGTCATCCAACGGGCCGAACCGCAGGGAATTGAGCATGGCGATGGGCCGGGCCCCCATGGTAAATATATCCCGGACTATACCGCCGACCCCCGTAGCCGCTCCCTGGTATGGTTCGATAGCTGAAGGGTGGTTATGGCTTTCTATTTTGAAGACCAGAGACTGTCCGTCTCCAATGTCCACTGCACCCGCATTCTCCCCCGGGCCCTCGATGACTCTGGGCCCCTCGGTGGGAAACAGTCTCAGCAATGGCCGGGAATTCTTATAGCCGCAATGCTCGGACCACATAACTGCAAACAGGCCCAACTCCAAATAGTTGGGCTCTTTGCCCATTATCCCCACTACCTGGTCGTACTCCTGGTCGGTTAGTCCCATCTCCTGCCAGGGTGTGCGTTTGCTCATCATAATCCCCCCTCAAAAGACTTGAGCAGGGAGGCGAATATTTTCAGCCCATCGCTCCCACCCAGCAAATCCTCGGAAAACCTCTCCGGATGCGGCATCATTCCCATCACATTGCGCTGCCGGTTCATGATACCCGCAATATTATTCCGGGATCCATTGGGATTGGCCTCGGGGGTCTCCCGTCCTTCCGCATCGCCATAGGTGAAGGCGATTTGGTCATGTTCCTGCAGACTCCGGTAGGTATCATCGTCGCAATAATAATTGCCTTCCCCATGAGCTATTGGTAACCGTATCACTTCCTCCGGGGCACAAAGGTTGGTAAAAGCAGAACGGTTGGTCTTGACTTTCAGGTTGACAGGAAAGCATCTGAATTGCAGACTGTCATTTCTCAACATAGCTCCCGGCAACAGACCAGCTTCGAGCAGGATCTGAAAACCGTTGCAGATTCCGATCACCAGGCCTCCCTGGCCGGCAAAATCGGTCACCGCCTGCATAATAGGGGAAAACCGGGCAATAGCACCGGTGCGCAGGTAATCTCCGTAGGAAAAGCCCCCCGGAATGATCAGGGCATCAAATCCTTTGATCTCCTGTTCCTTGTGCCAGATGTATTCTACCGGCTGCCCCAGCACCTGGTCGATGACGTGGTAGCAATCGGCATCGCAATTGGAGCCTGGAAACACCACTACTCCAAATTTCATATTTCATCGCCCGCCATTTCTATGCGGAAATCCTCGATCACTGGATTGGCCAGCAGTTTCCGGCTCATTTCCTCCAGCCGCGACTCGGCTTCGTCCCTGGTCCGGCAGTCAAGCTTCACTTCAATATATTTCCCCACCCTGACATCGCCAACCTCTGCATAGCCCATGGTGTGAAGACTTCTTTTGACCGTGTCTCCCTGGGGATCCAGGACGGCTTGCTTCAGGGTTACAAACACCTTGCCTGTATACATAATCATCTAGCTCCTTCCAACCGTTTGAGAACTTCCAGATATGCTTCGGTTACCCCGCCAAGATCCCGTCTGAACCGGTCCTTGTCCAATTTTTCTCCAGTATCGGTATCCCAGAGACGGCAAGTATCCGGTGAGATCTCGTCTGCCAGGATGATTTTCCCCTGATAGCGGCCAAACTCCAATTTATAATCGACCAGCACAATCCCCAACCGCTCAAAAAAGGGCACCATAATATCGTTGATCCTGCCTGCCAGCTCCCGGATCACCTGAAGCTCTTCCGGTGTGGCCAGCTCAATTTGGGTTTTGTCTACAATGTTGCGGGGGCTAATGCTGGCGTCCTGGCCAAAACCGGCGTCAAACCGTTCGTCAAAGGCCTCCATTTGGGCATCGCCAATGCCGTTGGATTT
>CAZDND010000130.1:1673-5290 GCA_964506825.1 uncultured Syntrophothermus sp. | reverse complement strand
TTTTGTATCCATTAGCTGCTGGGGCCCTGATTGGCTTTTCGGCGGGCTTGGCAGAAGAAACTGCCCGGTTTTTGTTCAAGCTGTTCTTTTTGAAGCCTGCCAAAACAATTTTTCTCCAACCCTTGATATTTGGTCTGGGACACGGACTGGCCGAAGCAGTTTTCATTATGGGGCCGGCGATACTAGCTGGGTATTCCTTTATGGATTTGTCATGGGGATTGGTGGAGAGGGTTATTGCCATTAGTATGCATGTGTCCTTTTCCGTTGTAGTATGGAACGGATTTCAAAGGCACAAAAGGGGGCTTTATCTCGTACTGGCCATATTGCTGCATGGAGCCGTCGACGGAGCGATACCTTTTTTCCACTATTTCGAGCTCTCGGTACCGGCCATCGAGGGGATTTTTGCTGCGTTCGCATTGGTTCTGGGAGCTTATGCATTCTACTCCAGAAGATATTATTTAAGGGGAGGTTATTCCATTGAAGAAGAGAACTAGCTGGTTGATCTTAGCGGTCTTTTGTCTGGCCCTGGTTGCCGGATGCAGCGGCGAGAAGCTCTCCAGTTCATTTGACCAGGCGGAAGTGGAAGCGTCGGCCATGAAGGTCATCCAGATGGTCAATGACAGGGACGGCGAGGGATTGAGGGCGATGAGTGTCCCTACTATGGCGGCTGCGCTGAACGACTCGGCATTGGAACAGGTTTACAACGCAATTGAGGCCGCCGGGGCCTTTAAAGAAGTCAAGGCGATGAACACGGCCAGCAAAATCGACAAGGATTCGCAGACGGAATATGCGGTGGTCCTGGCTCAGGCAGAGTATGAGAAAATAACCTTTAATTATACGATCTCTTTTACCAAGGATATGGAACTGGCCGGTCTTTTTTTCAAATAGGGGCGCATTGGCTAGCGGTTAGATTCATAAACACCGACCAGCAGTAGGGTGCAAATTTTGTGATGAATCAGACCAGGTCGGTATCCAGACCCAGCATAATAACAGCTGGTGCATTTTGGTGCACCGGCTGTTTGAAATTTATGAAATTGGCAGCCGCAAAATTAAGTGCTACTTGACCGAGGGGTCTTCCTCCATAATGCCAAAAGTGTTGCCTTCTGTGTCTTTACAATAAAAGAAGTACCCCACACCGGGAACCGGCTGCTTGGGAGTCAGGATGGTTCTCTCCGCCCTGGTTACCTTCTCGGCAAACTGATCGGCTGAAGGTACGCTGATGGTGTTGCCTGGTAAAATCTTACCGCTCGTTCCGGTTGATCAGCACTAAGTTCAAAATGAATAACCCCGCTCATAAAATGTGATTTCATTATGAGTTATCGTAGAGATTTTTGTAGGTATCAGGGGGCGTGAAAAAAGTAACGGCCGGACTGAAAAAAGCAGGTTGGATTATTTGGGTGACCCCCAAAAAAAGTTCTCCGGTTACGTATAAACGATCGTAGATGTAATGCAAAATTCTTTTAGGGGTGCGATGAAGGCGGGAGCGTATTTGGACGCTTGTTCCCGTACTGAGCCAGTAGCGTAACCGACCTATCAAGTGGTTTGTTGTGCTTCCAGGGAATATTGCGATTCTAATATTCTTGATGAAAGGGCAGGTGGGGAAGCAAACAGCAAAATTTATTAGGTCCCAGTGAGAGCGGGAAATGCCCACGAAGCGCAAAAAAGAAAGGGGAGTAATCATGAAAAGGAAAAGCTTGGTACTAGGGTTAGCCCTATTGTTCGTTCTGAGTATCTCTACCGTGGCATTTGCCAAGGAGTCAGTCGATAAGAGCGACTCGAAGGTGGGGAAATCTCCGGCTGCACCTTCGATAGCAGCCAAGATCCTCAAGGATTCGGGCATCTCCCATGTTGTTAAAGTTGATGGCGAGAAACCGGTCAATTACATCGCCCAGATCGCAGCCTTGATGGGCAGTGGCGATACCGATCTTAACGGCTCATATTTCCAGGGAATCAGCAAGTCTGACCCGAGCGCTTACCTTCTTGCCTTACAGAACTTCCTGCAGGGCATCGGGGCTCCAGTGGGCAACGTGTTAGCAGAGGACTTCGGAGTCATGGAGCAATCAGGTGTAATAGGATATACGGTTGGATTCGGATTGGTCGATGCAACCGCAGCCGACACCGAAAAAATCGTCATCGAACTGTTTAATGGAACCACTTTGTTGGGTACATTGACCTCCAACGGTGTTCAGACCAACTACCCAGACGCCACCAGCTTGTCCGGGCCATTTGATGTGTTAGGCACCTTTGACTACGAGGCCGACGGAAACTGGACTTACAGCGAATGGCCGGAAGGCAGCGAGGAAGTAATACCCGACAAGGCCGTGATCACCGTGACCTTCGATAATGGCCTGGTATGGAGCGCCACCAACGACATCTTGACCGGCACACCGAGTTGGATTGAACTATAGACAATAAATAAAATCGGGGCCTTCGGACCTGCTCCCCGAGCAGATCAGGAGGCCCCGATTTCGTTTCTTGAGCATTGAAGGAATCCCTATACGAAAAACAACAGCAGGTAAACCGTGGAGATCACTATGGAGATTAGCATCAGCGGGAAGGCCACTTTCATGTAACCGAGAAACGAGATGGGGTAACCCTGCCGGGAAGCCATCCCGGATACAATGACGTTGGCGGAGGCGCCGATCAGGGTGCCGTTGCCCCCCAGACAAGCTCCCAGCGACAACGCCCACCATAGGGGAGCGATATTGATGCTGCCGATCTGGCCCATCTCCTTGATCAGGGGAATAAAGGTAGCCACAAAAGGGATATTATCCACGAAACCTGATGCGATAGCCGAGAACCAGAGCACCAGCAACGCGGTTACCGTAACATTGCCCTGGGTTACCATGACGGCTTTCCGGGCCATCTCTTCAATGATCCCGGTCTTTTCCAGCCCCCCTACCAGTATGAACAATCCGATAAAGAAGAACAGCGTATCCCATTCCACGGAGAGCAGCACTTCCTCGGGTGCTTCCCGGGTGATCAGCATCAGAAAGGCGGCTCCGGCGATAGCGATGCTGGCCGACTCGAGATGCAGAAACTGATGGCTGAAGAATCCCAATAAAACCAACCCGATGATCACCAGAGACTTCTTCAGCAGGGGCAGATCTTCGATAGCGTTATGTGGGTCCATCGCCATTAATTTAGCTTGGTTTTCCGGGGTGGTCTGCAGTTTGTCCTTATACAACCGCTTCAGGATCCAAATGGTGACCACAAATATGACGAGCACCACCGGCGCCAAATTGACCACGAAGTCCATAAAACCAAGTCCGGTGGCGCTGCCGATCATGATGTTGGGGGGATCGCCGATCAGAGTAGCAGTGCCTCCGATGTTGGAGGCCATAATTTCGGTCACAAAGAACGGGATGGGATTGACATCTAAGGCATCGCATATGGACAGGGTGACCGGCACGACCAGCAGCACCGTGGTCACGTTGTCCAGCAGCGCGGATGCTACCGCCGTGAAAGCGGCCAGAACGACCAGGGTCTTGATGGGATCTCCGCCAGTAGAATGGGCGGCCTTAATGGCCACAAATTCGAAGACCCCTGACTTCCGGGTGATGCCCACGATGACCATCATCCCAAAAAGCAGGCCGATGGTGTTGAAATCGACATAA
>CAZDND010000130.1:0-1663 GCA_964506825.1 uncultured Syntrophothermus sp. | reverse complement strand
TGCTGGGCAATGATGCCCACCACCACCAACAGGGATGCTCCGCACAGAGCCAGGACTGTACGGTGGATTTTTTCTGAGATAATGAACGCATATACCACCAAAAACAAGACTCCAGCAAACCAGATCTGCCAATCCATAATTATCTCTCCTCGGATATATTCTTGGACATTGAGCATCAGTTGATTGGACTTGCGATACCCACCATTGATAGTATGGCCCTGCAACCAAATTGGCCAGAGGCAGAAATGGGTTAACAAGCCCGGCACGAATACTGACAGTTATTTTCCGCAGTGGTGCTGCATGGAATAAGCCTGGAGGACTATTTTATCAGGAAATTTAGCCCAACCGCGGCCAAACAGGCTATAGCCACCCATTTGAGGCTTCGCAGCATATCTCGCTTTACCTGGGAACCAAGTTGATCCATTATTACACCTTCAATCTTAACATTATCATTCCAATAAAAAATGGGTAGCCCGATAAAAGGCTACCCACCCCAGTAAGCCGGTTTCTCACGATTGCAACCCCATATCCTCCGGACTTAGGAGCCACAATCCCGTATCTTCAGCTTTCGCCAACAGAACTTTGACCGTAAAAATAAATTAAGTTGATAGTAGTATATCATAAAAATTTCAGCCGGCTGCCTAATCGAGCAGCAATCTGGAGGTGCTGGATAGTAGGCCGGGCTGAAATGGATGTTGATTAATAATCCAGAAACCAGGATAACTCGGGGGTATTGTTATCGTTGCCCGGACGGCCCTCCGCCAAATTAGCGCGATATCTTTTGAAGAAATCGTTGCCCTGGGGATGGGTGAAGATCATGAATTGGTCATTTTCCAGACCTTGCAACAGGATATCCACGCATTTGCTCACCGGTATTCCTGAACGAACCAGCTTTCTGCTGATGCCGTTGGCCTTGAGCTGGGCTTCCGTCTGTTTGAAGGTCAACCCTTCTTCATCCAGGGAATAGTGAGGGGAGCGGTCTTCTTCGATGTTGCCAAAATTAGTGGCCACAAAGCCGGGGCACAATCCGTGGACCTTCACCTTGGTATTCTGCTCGCGCATCTGCAGATCCAGCGATTCAACCACAGACAAGGCCGCAAATTTGCTGGCTGCATAAGGTTGGTTGGTGGAAAAAGAAAAGAACGCAGAAACGGACAGGGTATTGCATACATGGCACTCCCGGTCCTGCTGGATCATACGGGGCACAAATGCCTTGGCAGCATAGATGTGGGCCAGGGTATTGACCGCAAATACCCATTCAAAATCCTTCAAATAGGCATCGGTAAGATAACCTCCCGTAGATGCCCCAGCGTTGTTGAAAAGGTAGTCGACCGCCCCAAACCGGTCGAAAGTGATATCCGCAAACCTCTGGACCTCCTCATATTGGCTGACATCGATCCGATTGGCGATGACTTCCACGCCGCGATTTTTTAACTCCGTCTCGACTTCGGACAGTTTGGACACGTTGATGTCGGCCAGGGACAATTTAGCCCCCTGTTCTCCGAAACGGAGAGCAATTTCCCGGCCAATGCCGCTGGCTGCGCCGGTGATGGCAACGATTTTTCCTCGATTATCCAATATACAACTCCCTTTCCAAATATAGATTCAGATCCTCGCCAGAGGGGCAGCGTCTTTGGGCTGACTCATGGGATCTCCTAAAGCG
>CAZDND010000129.1:0-5322 GCA_964506825.1 uncultured Syntrophothermus sp. | reverse complement strand
TGCTACAGTACGTCATGCGCATCATCGCCCTTTCCACTCTACGGACGTTCTGGGAGTCCAATCCTGATGCTGAAACGCCGTTGAGGTCGTGGTACGCCCTGGCAAGTCGGGCAACCTGGAAGACGCCAGCCATCGTCTCATCCGAGTCCTGAGCGAGGTGGACCTGATCGCCTGCGAGGACACCCGGCATACCAGGATTCTGCTCAACCACTATGGAATAAAAAAACCTACGTTGAGCTACTTTCAACACAACCAAAGAGGCCGTGAAGACCAGCTGGTAGATAGCTTGAAAGCCGGCGATAATATTGCCCTGGTTTCTGACGCCGGAACACCCGGAATCTCAGATCCTGGACAAATGCTGATCGAAAGGGCGTTGAAAGAAGATATCCGGGTCGAGGTGATTCCAGGCCCGTCAGCGGTGATTTCCTCCCTGGTGGCGTCAGGATTTGATAGTCGGAGGTTCGTCTTTGAGGGCTTTTTGCCTTCCCGGGCCAGCCAGAGGAGAAAGCAGCTGGAAAAGCTGCGGTCAGAGGAGCGGACCGTCATATTTTTCGAGTCTCCCCGTCGACTTTTGTCGATGCTAACCGATATCCAGGATATTTGGGGTGATCGTTTGGCAGCGGTAGCCAGGGAATTGACGAAAATACACGAAGAGGTTCGAAAGGGGCCAATCTCGGAGTTGATACAGTTCTTTTCCGAACAGCCGCCCCGGGGAGAAATAAGCGTGGTAATTGAAGGCAATCAGGAGATAATTATCCCAGATTTGGAAAGCGTTTGTGATGAAGTCCTGCAGCTGATGGAAAAAGGCGTCGAAAAAAAACAGGCCCTTGCAATAAAGGCCCGTGAATATGGAATGAAAAAGTCGGACATCTACGGACGAATCGAGCAGCTGCTCAGAGAATAACTAACCAACAGACTTGGCGATTTCTACCAGACAATGACTGCAGATATTTTTTCCTTTGTAGTTCTGAACGTCTTCGGCATTTCCGCAAAAAATACAGGCAGGCTCGTATTTCTTCAGAATTATTTTCTCGTTGTCTACATAGATTTCTAGTGCGTCTTTTTCTTCAATGCCCATAGTACGACGCAATTCGATCGGTATAACAATACGACCGAGCTCGTCCACCTTGCGGACAACGCCAGTGGATTTCATCATGATGCTAACCCCCTTTTTCTACAAAATTTACTTTTCTGTGTCAATTTGAGGATACCAATGTTGGGATTTTTAGTCAAGCCTTATTTCAACAATTTTGGACAAAAATCGTCTTAATAGTGGGTGATTCTACCTTTGTTGTCAATTGCCTTTATTTTTTGCCCCAATTAAGGCAAACTAAGAGGGTGCTTGGCAAAGTGGGTCGATTAAACCTTAATAATAACCAACTGGAGGCGGCATAAAATGAAGGATACCAGGAACTATTACATCACCACCCCGATCTATTACCCCAGCGATAATTTGCATATCGGACATGCCTATACTACGGTGGCGGCAGATTGCAGCGCCCGTTTCAAAAGAATGCAGGGATATAAGGTGTTTTATCTCACTGGAACCGACGAACACGGGCAGAAGATTGAGCGGATTGCCCACGAAAAAGGAATGGAGCCTCAGGAATATATTGATGGTATCGTAGCCAATATAAAAGACCTGTGGCAGAAGATGCTGATCACCAACGATGATTTCATTCGCACCACTGAACCGCGGCATAAGAAGACGGTTCAGGATATTTTCATGAAAATCTATAACAAGGGCGATATCTATAAATCGGTTTATGAGGGTTGGTACTGCACTCCCTGCGAATCCTTCTGGACCGAACGCCAGTTAAAGGAAGGGCGCTGCCCGGACTGCGACCGCCCGGTGGAAATGACCAGTGAGGAAAGTTATTTTTTCGCCATGTCGAAATACCAGGAACAACTCCTGCAATATATCGAGGATCACCCTGATTTTATTCAACCGGAGCTGCGTCGCAATGAGATGTTAAATTTTATCAGGGGAGGGCTGGAAGATCTCTGTGTGTCCAGGACCACCTTTGAGTGGGGCATACCGGTGCCGATTGGCGAGGGCCATGTAGTCTATGTATGGTTTGATGCCCTGACCAATTACCTTACTTCGATTGGCTATGGGGTTGATGATGAGAAATTCAACAGTTTCTGGCCCTGCGATGTTCACCTGGTGGGCAAGGATATTGTGAGATTCCATACGGTTATCTGGCCGATAATATTGATGGCAGCCGATCTTCCCCTGCCCAAGAAGGTTTTCGGCCACGGCTGGTTGATGCTCGAAGGCGGCAAGATGTCCAAATCCAAGGGCAACGTGATCGATCCCGTGGTTTTGGTGGACAAATACGGGGTTGACGCGGTCCGCTATTATCTGCTGAAGGAATTGACTTTCGGGATGGATGGATATTATTCCGAGGAGATGATGGTCAGTAGATTGAATTCCGAACTGGCCAACGATCTGGGGAACCTGATCAGCCGTACGGCAGCCATGGTCGAAAGATATTTTGCCGGCATAGTCCCAGCCGCCGTCCAGCCCCAAGATGTTGACCGGGATCTCCAGGAGGTGGCGGTGGAAGCGGCCGCCGAATGTGAACGACAATTGGACCGGCAGGATTATGCAGCGGCCTTGGGCGCCATATGGAAGCTGGTGAACCGGGCCAATAAGTATATAGATGAAACGGCTCCCTGGGTATTGGCGAAGGATGAACAATCCCGTGAGCGGCTGGCTACTGTCATATACAATTTGATGGAAGCCATCCGGATCATCACCATTACCCTGGCGCCATTTATGCCGACCCTGCCGGGCAGGGTTAACGAGCAGTTCAATTTCTTTGCTGACCCTGAAAAAATTAATTGGCAAGATGCACTGACCTGGGGGTTGACCCAGGTGGGCAGCCGGGTAGATAAAAAGGCCAGCCTCTTCCCTCGGATCGATACCAAGGCTCAGGAAATGCCGTTGGAGCCCTCTCGGGAGGAGCAACCCAAGGTGGCACCGGCAGCCGTGGAAACCAAGGCGGAGGATGAGCCGGAGGAGCAGTTAATAACCATCGATGATTTTGCCCGCATGGATCTTCGGGTGGCGGAGGTCAAGGCGGCTGAAAAAATGAAAAAAGCTGACAAGCTGTTGATACTAACCCTGCAAGTTGGGGAAGAAGAACGCACCGTGGTTTCGGGGATAGCCAAATGGTATACTCCGGAAGACTTGATTGGCAAAAAGGTTATCCTGATTGCCAATCTCCAGCCGACCAAACTGCGGGGAGTCATGTCCCAGGGAATGATCCTGGCAGCCAGCAATGAAGACCAACTGGAAGTGATTACTCTGGCGGATGATTTTCCCTCGGGGAGCCGGGTGAAATGATGACAGATGCCCAAAAGACCAGTACGGTAATTGATTCCCACTCCCACCTCCAGGATAGGAAATATTCGACTGATGTGGATCAGGTAATTAACCGGGCCCTTGAGGGCGGGGTGGAGATGATGGTCTGCGTTGGTTACGACCTGGATTCATCCCGAGCTGCGCTGGAGTTGGCTCGTAAATACGGTGAGATAAGAGCCGTGGTGGGAATCCATCCCCATGACGCAGACAGCCTCAACGAACTGGTGCTGGCAGAGCTATGGGATATGGCCAGTGACCCACGAGTGGTAGCTTTCGGCGAGATGGGATTGGATTACTTCCGGAACTTGTCGCCCGCCGATGATCAGCGAAGGGCTTTCAGAGCCCAGCTAAAAATGGCCCGTGAAATGGGCAAACCGATTGTCATCCATGACCGGGATGCCCATGCAGAGGTGCTGGCAATTATAAAAGAGGAAAAGGCTGGTGTCAACGGCGGAGTTATGCATTGCTATTCCGGCCATCTGCCCTTGGCGGAGGAGCTTATGCGGGAGGGTTTTATGATCTCATTTGCCGGCCCGCTGACTTATACCAATGCGAAAAAGACGGTGGAGGTGGCCGCTCGGCTGCCGCTGGACCGGATGCTGATCGAGACTGATTGCCCATATTTGGCCCCGCAGGCCTATCGGGGTCAAAGAAATGAGCCTCTCCGGGTGTGGGAGGTGGCCAAAAAACTGGCTGAAATTCAGCAGAAGAGCCTTGCAGAGGTGGCCGCCGCAACTTCGCTCAACACGCGCAGAGTATTTCACATCTAAATAGTTCGTGCGGATGAACAACACCGACTTGTCAATATATTGACGAGCTGGTGTTGCTTGGTATTTGGGTCGAAAATTAAGACGTGTCCTAGCGAAAAAAGGCGCCAAAAGGACTGAATACGCGTTCAAATGGGAATAAAAGGAAAAATAATTTGACTTAAGCGGGTGACTTTGCTTAGAATGAAAGGGTCCCTTGAAAGGGGGGTTGGTTTATACTGAATTTCAAAGACAGAAGGATCAAGGCCTTGGGAGCAGTGCTCGCAGGGGCGGCGCTTATCCTGACAACCTATTTCTGCCTGGAGAAATCAGTAACCATCAACGTCGACAATCAAGTGATCACCCAGAATACTTTCGAGAACACTGTTGAAGGGGTCCTCAAGGAAAAACAAATTGTAATTGGGCCCCAGGACCTGGTTGTACCAGGTTTGGACCAGGCATTGCAAGATGATCTGGTTATAACAGTCAGTCGAGCTTTCCCGGTTTCAGTAGCAGCAGATGGAAAAACTCAGGCATTGGTATGCCCGCCACTCAAGGTGGCAGACCTACTGGAAAAAGCAGGCATCAAACTAGGCGACAAGGATATGGTTTCAGCCAACCTCAACAGCCTCACTCACCGGGGACAGGTGATTAAAGTTACCCGGGTTGAGGAAAAGGAAATTATCGAATCAGTGGCGATTCCGTATGGGAGAGAGTATTCAGTCGACAACAATCTGGAAGTTGGCCTAACCCGAACCATCAGTCGGGGAATCAATGGAACGGCCAATCAGTTGGTGAAGGTTACGTATCATGATGGAAAAGAAGTTGCCAGGCAGTTGATCAAGTCGGAAATGGTGAAAGCGCCGGTTGCCGCAGTGGTAGCCCGGGGGACCATTTCCGCAGTTTCCAGGGGAGGGGTCCGACTAGACTTCAGTCGGGCGATGGTGGCAACCGCCACTGCCTATACTTATACCGGCAATCGTACTGCAACGGGAACCCATCCGGCAGTCGGGCAGGTAGCAGTTGACCCCCGTGTGATACCCATGGGAGCGCGCCTATATGTGGAGGGATACGGTTATGCAGTAGCAACCGATCGCGGTTCCGCCATTAAGGGTGACAAGATCGATGTATTTCTGGAAAGCACCAGTGCTTGCAATACTTGGGGCCGAAGATCAGTGAAGGTCTACGTGTTGCAGTAGTCATTTC
>CAZDND010000128.1:0-5331 GCA_964506825.1 uncultured Syntrophothermus sp. | reverse complement strand
CCACCGGCCACCACCTGCCCGCCTGCTGCAACGCTGGCAAAACTTTTTATGCAATCTCTGTACTCCGTGCTTATGCCTATTTCGTCATAAGTATCAAGCATAGGGCTTAGAGTTGACAGCCTCCCATATGGAAAATATATAGACACCCCATTGGAATTGGTGATGTTCGTTGATGTACGATTGTATTTGATACATCCACGAAGAACTTCAGCAAAGGCTTTCGCCTCATCGGTTCCCAGATTTTCTGCAAAATTGATCAGGTCGATCTGGTTGATCTGTGATGAAGTTGCAAACTCCTTCGACCCAGCTCGAGCATTTGACACTTTCTGGTAGCGATCTTGATCTATAAGGTCACTGGTAGATGCGGCAAAAGCCGAAAATGAAGCAGGCACAGTCCCTTTTAACTCAGCCAGGTCAATCAGAGATAGAGTGGCTTGGCTTTGAGGAGTTCTAGCCCGAACCTCCTTCACATAATCATCGATTAGTTTTTTGCCAAGGTCTGTGGTAGCTATGGAGGTATTCTGCGATAAGGCCGTGATCCATCCTGAATAATACCAGCCAATACCAGGCTCCACTTCTTCCGAAGCAATCATATAATCGGCATAAGGTTCCAAAACGATGGCGGTCTCCAAGGTTGCCATCAGACATGCGTCAAACCCAATTAAATCAAATGCACATTTCCCATTCTTGATGGCAGTACCTATTTCATCAAGGGTCATACCATCATTAGGATAATACTGGTCGTACCCATATCCGCTGACAGATCCTCCGCCATGGTCCCACATCACCAGCATATATCGGTCAGCTGGATATTTTTTCTTGCTGTATTGGATAAAGTCAGAGAGTGTGGCTGGATCGACCATCGATCTTTTGCCGAGATTCTTTTCCAGCAGTTCCATGCCATCTTTGGTTAGGCGGTATCGCTGATTGGTTTTGCTGCTGATCACATTATTCTTCCATTGGGAAGTTCCCCCAGTTTCAATAACTATGTTTACTTTATCGGATATCTCCGCGCCCAACATTTCCTGTAGATCGTCCGTAGCCATGCCCCCGTTGGCTTCCAGGTCCGTTGCGCACATATATATCATGATGGTAGCTATGTCCTGGCCATTCCCTTTTAGTACCGTACGCTTTTCACGGGCCAGCTCTGAGACGGTTTTGTCGACCGCATAGGCTCCCTGGTCAACATAGGTACTGGTATTCGTGTCGGTTAAGTTGTTGTTCGGATTTTCTGTGGTCTGGCCCCCAGACCCAGTGAACAGAGTATATAAAACGAACGCTATAAATAAGAAAATGATGATCTTCTTAAAGCTGCCTCCACCTGAACCACCTGTTCCCCTGGTAACCCCGCCGCCGCTCCCGGATCCTCTGCCTGATGAGGATTCTTCTGTTCTGTCTGCATAACCGCTGGAATCCCCAATTGGCCCCCCAGTCATATTGCCGATTCCCTCGCCACGCTTGGCAACATTGCCTTCACCGGTTCCAATACGTTTTTTTCTTCAAAAAGGCCGATTTTTCTTTTCCAAATTATCATTCCTCCTTACTGCCAAAGGTCAGCTGGGATGTCTTTACCATTAAATCATATCACTATTTCTACGACCTGATGATATCGCAGGAGAATCATGGAAAATCGTTTCTCTGTTGGTCGAAGTTTGATACTATCTGCTGCGCTTTCAAAAGAGGCACCAGTCGATCTGCGCACAGGCAAATTATGGTACCCACCTTTTGGCAATAGGCTGTATACGGTAATTGTTTCTTTATACTATGGCTTTATTGATTCCCGCAATTATGTAGGACGGATTAAATAAGGTCTTCGAGGATGCCAATATGATAATAAATCTGATGATTGGTAAAAGGACCGCAAGAAATGATGGGCAGAGTAGGCACAATAATTTGCGAACCCGGATATATTGGGGGATCCGATTTTGGTGTGCTCCGATCGTTTTTTAGAGCACTTTGCTTAGAAACCCTCGCGTACGAGGATTTTGCGGATTATCGAAAATGTCCTGCGGTGAGCCCTCTTCCACGATAATACCCTCATCCATAAAGACCACCCGGTCCCCTACTTCGCGGGCAAACCCCATTTCGTGGGTAACAACAACCATGGTCATTCCTTCAAGAGCCAGTTTCTTCATTACCAACAGCACTTCGCCAACCATTTCCGGGTCAAGAGCCGAAGTAGGTTCATCAAACAGCATGACTTTCGGCTGCATGGCCAAGGCCCTGGCAATGGCCACTCTCTGCTTCTGCCCTCCGGAAAGCTTGCTGGGAAATACCTGAGCTTTTTCAGTCAAACCAACTTTCCCAAGCAGGTCCATACCAATGCTGACAGCTTCAGACTTATCCATACCTTTGATTTTGATGGGTGCAAGAGTAATGTTTTCCAGGGTGGTTTTGTGCGGGAACAGGTTGAATAACTGAAATACCATGCCTACTTGCTGGCGAATCAAATTGATGTCCGTTTTTGGGTTTGTCAGTTCCTCGCCATCAATAAATATCTGCCCGGAATCGGCCGGTTCCAGTTGATTAATGCAGCGCAGCAAGGTGCTCTTTCCTGAACCGCTGGGACCGATTACACATACTACTTCACTGGGTTTTACCTGGAAATTGACGCCCTTTAAAACTGAAAGCTTGCCAAACGATTTATATAATTCTAATACCTGGATCAATCGGTTGCCAGCCTCCTCTCAACGCTGTCACCAATAAGCGATATAGATTTGGTTATTATGAAGTATAAGACAGCGATCGCTCCAAATACCCAGGTGGCCTGATAGGTATTTGCAAATACCAGATCTCCCCGATGCATAAGTTCCGGTACCGTTATTGCCGATACCAGGGATGAATCCTTAAGTAAAGCTATAAATTCATTTATCATCGGGGGGATCACTATTTTAAATGCCTGTGGCAAAATCACAAACGTCATGGCCTTTCTATAGTTCATGCCCAATGAACTGGCTGCTTCCATTTGCCCAGGATCAACCGCTTGAATTCCTGCTCTTACGATCTCACCGATGTAGGCGGCACTGTTAAGCCCCAAAGCAATAATAGCCGAAGATATCGGGTCGTTATCATAAAACAGCGGCAATACCCCAAAATATAATAGGAAAATCTGCACAAACAAAGGAGTGCCGCGAAAAAAATCTATAAACGCAGTACATAGACCGTAAATCAATTTATTACTGGACAATTTACCTAATCCGGTAAATAGCCCCAGTATCATACCCATTACCAAAGCCATTGCCGTAAGAAAAATCGTATAACCGGCACCACCCAAAAAATAGGCAGAATTGCTCATTACCACGCTGTATCCATATTGAGAGGTTATATTATCAAAAAATCCTAGTCCGAAAATTTGAACGCAAGGCATAAAAAGGTCAGCCTCCCATTTATAGAAAAAGTGAAAGCGCGAGGTTTCCCTTCGCGCCCCACCTATTCTAAATTAATCCATACCTAAAACCACTTCTTATATATTTCGTCGTATTTTCCGTTGGCTTTAATTTTTTCCAGGCCTTCATCGAGCATATCTTTTATAGCCTGATTTCCTTTTTTCACCGCAATTCCATAATGGTCGTCGGCGGAGAATATTTCGCCAACCATTTTGGCCTTACTCGTTTCGGTAGTCTTTATGTAATAGGCGGTAACAGGATGATCGTTGACTACGGCATCGACCCCACCTTTTTCCAGGTCCATAAAGGCAGCGCCAATATCATCAAATATTCTAACCTCTGTAGTTGGATCCAGCGCTTTCACCCCATCGCAGTAGGCAGCTCCTATGGTTCCGTTCTGAGCAGCCAATTTCTTGCCTTTGAGGTCCGCTGTAGATTTGATGGTTTCATTGGTATCAGCCACAGCAATGATTAACCCAGCATTGAAGTATGATTCTGTAAAATCTACTGTCTCCATACGTTCTGGGGTTATGGACATTCCAGCTATAGCCGCATCGATTTTGTCGTTGCCCAATGCGGGAATCAATGCTTTGAAATCCATGTGATTGATTTCTACGGTATAACCCTGCTCCTGACCGATGGCTTTGATCAAGTCCATGTCAAAACCGGTAAATTCGCTATTTTCCTGCATTTCGAAGGGGGGGAAGGTGGCATTGGTCCCTACTCTAATAACCTTCTCTGCCGCTTGTGCCCCACAGCCAGCCATGGTTACAACCAGAGCCATCAACATCATAGATGCCAGTAACAAGCGCACAATTCTCTTCATGAATCACAACACTCCTCAAAATATATTTGTCCGTAATTGCACTGAAGTAAGTATACAAGTTCGTAACATAACGGACAAATATAAAATTTTTCCGGGAGCGTAATATAATCAGCTTGAACCAGTACCGTACATCCTTCGAGAACTATGGTTAGCGGGCAGCACCTTATTGGCAGACCGGAATAAACTGACTGTATCATAGAACCTTGAATTGGAACGTGTAATCCTTTGATGAATTGAGAAACAAAGGGATAGTTTACCCATCTGAGGGAGGTAAATAGGTCCCCGGGATCGGCAGATTATAAACCGGAATGGCCAGAGCTCGGGTAGCCAATTCCTGCCCCTCTTTTAATTCAGTATGAGCAAAAATCACCCCGACCACCTGGGATCGGTCATTAATTACTGGACTGCCGCTATTGCCGGAGTTGATCTTAATATCGATAGCCATAACCGGCAACTGACTTTTCGTCCTGACGAAGCCGGTTACCACACCACGCTGGGATATTTTCTGGAACCCCTGAGGATTGCCAATGATAGTAACTTTATCCCCCACTTCTACCGGTTCGGCTCTATCCAGGTCGAGATACGGCAAAGCCTCTCCTTCGAGGGCGATTATGGCTATATCCTCCCCCGGAACCTGAATGTATTGGTTCGATGAGAAGGTTTGTCCGTCGCCAAACACAATCTCGATTCGTGTAGAATCTTCCACTATGTGTAAATTGGTCACGATAATCCCTATCGGTGCAATGTTGAATCCTGTACCACTGCGGACACTGGATTCCATGAATCCCTTCTGTACAGATGCTTCAATTAACACAACTGCAGGCTTACACTTTTGGACTATTTCGTCGTTAAAAAGCGCTCGATTATCATCCAGGAAGTTTAAACGGTCGGACAACAATAGCGGATAATTAGGCATGGATATAGCGATAAAAGCTACCAGTACAATCAAAACCGCGATTTTAACCAAACATCCCGGCCTCTTGTTGGATTCAGACTCTTCGTCAAAGTTTTCTGCATTGTCCGCATCGGGAAATGAATCATCCCGAGTCATCTTTAGACTCCTTATTCTCATTTAACCTGCATGGGATCATTATAGCATTAGCTTCGGCCTCTATTGTC
>CAZDND010000127.1:0-5333 GCA_964506825.1 uncultured Syntrophothermus sp. | reverse complement strand
CGGATTGCAAGCATCTGGGGCGGAGGCGGACATCGCAAGGCGGCTGGAGCCACTCTCCAGGGATCGCTGGCTGAAGTAAAAGACCTGGTTTTGACGGCGGTAGCAGGAGAAATGGCGTGAACGGCTTTCTAAATGTGAATAAACCCTACGGGATTACCTCCTACGATGTGATTAGAATCCTGAAGCCGCACCTGGCGCGAACCAAGATTGGACACCTGGGAACTCTGGACCCTATGGCGAGTGGAGTACTGCCGATTGCATTGGGGACAGGCACCCGGTTGATTCCCTACATTGAGGATAACCGCAAAGCTTATGAAGCAGAAATGATCCTGGGGGGGGTAGCGAACACCCAGGACGCTACGGGGGAAATCATCGAAACCCCCTGCGAAAGAGTCCAACCCGAGGAGATTGAAGCAATCTTTGCCAGGTTCAGGGGAGAAATTGATCAAGTACCGCCCATGTTTTCTGCAGTCCATCACGACGGTCGACGGCTTTACGAATTGGCCCGGGAAGGAATGAAGGTTGAGCTTCAGCCCCGGCGAGTAACGATATATAAACTGGAATTGCGGGAATATGATACCAACGCCCCAATCATGAGGGTGAGATTTTTTGTAGAATGCTCCTCAGGGACCTATGTGAGAACCATCTGCCACGATGTGGGGCAAGCACTGGGCTGCGGAGCTTATCTCAGTTCGCTGGTGCGGACCCGCTCCGGACCCTTTTATATTGAGAATGCAATTGAGCTGAGCGATATCCATAGCAGGGATGACCTCTTGAGATGGTTCCTGCCCCTGGATTACCCTTTGACCAGCCTGCCCTTGCTGGTAGTCGATGAGGTGCAGACCTACGACATCGGCCATGGCCGGGCGGTCTTACATCCTGAGGTTCGGGGGGGACAGCGTTACCGGTTGCATGACTCCGGAGGAAATCTGCTGGCCATAGCCAGAGGTGAAGAAAACCCGGGCAGGGTATGCCCTGAAAAAGTCTTTATTGGGGGGAGAATCTAGGCTGCCATGGAAATAGTAACCGATCTTAGCAAGTTCCAAGCCAAGAAGCCAGTGGTGGTAGCTCTCGGGAATTTTGACGGGGTCCATAAGGGACATCAGTCGCTGATTAAACAGACTATAGAAGAAGCTGGTACCGAGGGGAGCTCGGCGGTCATGGTTTTTGACCCCCATCCCCGCAAGGTACTGGGACTGGATAATCCGAAATTGCTGACAACGGTTGAGGGAAAAGCTGACATTTTGAACGCTATGGGGCTTGATTACCTGATCCTGATTCCATTCACCCGGGAAATAGCCTCCTGGACCCCGGAACATTTTGCCGACGAGATCATCGTGAAGCAACTGCAGGCCTCCTCGGTTTATGTGGGCTATAATTATCATTTTGGAAATAGAGCCGCCGGCACGGCTGAGCTTCTTCAAAGCTTAGGGAAAGCTAAAGGCTTTAAGGTCCAGGTGGTCGATCCGGTTCTGGTTGACGACCAGATAGTATCCAGCACCCTGATAAGAAGATGCCTGGACGAAGGGGATATCGAGTCAGTCAGAAACCTGACCGGAAGGTGGCCGATTCTGAGGGGTACAGTGAAACGGGGAGAACAGCGGGGACTGGGATTTCCGACCGCCAACCTGGAGCTTGATCCCGAACTGGCTCAACCCGCACTGGGGGTCTATGCTGCCCGGGCGAAAGTAGGTGACGAGCTGTATGACGCAGTGGTCAACATTGGACAAAAACCTACCTTCCACGAGGAACACCCGGTACTGGCTGAGGCCCATCTTTTGGGTTTCTCCCGGGAGCTCTATGACGAGGATATCGCGGTAATGCTGCATCGAAGGCTGCGTGAAGAAAGAAAATTTCCTGACTCGGGAAGCCTGATCGCCCAAATCAACCATGACGTGGAGGAGACCAAGCGGGTGCTGGAGGTTATGAAGACCGAGGGCATTATCCCGAAATGATGGGGGATCCAAGCCGCTCGGCTCGGTTTACAATCCAGGGTCACTATGCTAAAATGTACCGGGACTAGCATGACAATCTGCCTCGAAAAGACCATAATCCAGCCTATAGCGGTCAGGCACCCGGCCAGGCCGTTGAGGATATAAGGCGATGTCCCATCGGACACTGCCTTCGACCAATGGGAACCCTGGCAAGGATCATCGACGACTCCGACGATCATCTTTGGCCAGCGGCGATTAATAAGAAAAGGAGGTGAAATAATGGCACTCGATCAAGAAGCCAAACAGAATCTGATCAAGGATTTCCAAATCCATGAGGAAGATACCGGTTCTCCGGAAGTCCAAATTGCTCTGCTTACGAATCGGATCAATTACCTGAACGAGCATCTTAAGATTCATAAAAAAGATCATCATTCCAGACGGGGACTGCTCAAGATGGTTGGACAGCGAAGGTCGCTCCTGAATTATCTCAAGGACAACGACTTTGAGCGCTATCGGACCATTGTTACCAGGTTGGGTCTGCGCAGATAGAGGAGCGGCATGGCCGCTCTTTTCCTATGGGAAGGTCTGATCTGTTAATATCATGAATAAGAATGGTGTTCCCGGTAGGAACAGGGCCGGGAGTGCTCAGCATTCCCGGCTGACACCATTTATTGGTATTGGATCAGGTCAGATGTCCGCAAACCATTTGCGGCAGAAGGCAAGGGACCGAGCTCCGCTTGTGCCCGGGTTTGATTCCAGTGGCACTATGCAGCATTTATCCAGGCTAGCTACATGGGTCTTGGCAAGGTGTTGCTGGAATCGAACTCAGGCGGGCGATTACGCAGCCTGCTTGGTCACCTTCCTTGCACAACAGAAAAAAGTACAGACATCATCGAGGAGGGAAGTAAATGACCCGTATTTTTGAAACTCAAATAGCCGGAAGACCACTGAGAGTGGAGATCGGTAAGGTTGCCAAACAGGCCAGCGGCGCAGCCATGCTTTTTTACGGTGACACTACGGTGGTAGTAGCCGCTACTGCATCCAAAAAACCCCGTGAAGGAATCGACTTTTTCCCCTTGACCTGCGATTACGAGGAGCGTATGTATGCCGTAGGCAAGATCCCTGGGGGATTTATCAAACGAGAAGGCAGACCTACTGAAGCCGCCACTTTGACATCAAGATTGATTGACCGTCCTATCAGGCCTCTTTTCCCCAAGGGTTACCGCAATGATGTGCACGTGGTGGCAACGGTTATGTCGGTGGAACAGGATAACCCCCCCGATGTCACTGCTATCATCGGCGCATCCATCGCCCTGTCCATTTCCGATATCCCCTTTGCAGGACCGGTGGCCGCAGTAATCGTCGGTCTGGTCGATGGCCAACTGGTATTGAACCCCACCCTGGAGCAGGGCCAAAAAAGCGAAATGCACCTGGTTGTGGCAGGTACGGCAGATGCCATTATGATGGTGGAAGCTGGATCCAACGAGATCCCGGAAGCACAGATGGCAGACGCCATATTCCTGGCCCACGACGCCATCAAGGAAATTGTAGCCTTTCAGCAACAGATAGTGGCTGAAGTGGGAAGACCGAAGTCCGAAGTCAAACTGTTTGTTACGAATGCTGACATTGCTGCCGCCGTTAAAGAGTATGCTTTGGATAAAATGCGGACTGCGGTTCTGTGTCAGGACAAACTGCTCCGTGAAGCCCAGACTGAAGCAGTAATGGCTGAAGCCACCGCCCACTTTGCGGAGATTTATCCAGACAATGGGGCCGATGTGGCCGCCTCCCTATCCAAAATAGAAAAAGACATGGTCCGTTCCATGATCCTGGACGATCGGCGGCGGGTGGACGGCAGAGCCCTGAATGAGGTCCGCCAGATCACTTGTGAAGTTGGCATACTTCCCCGGCCCCACGGTTCAGGATTGTTTACCCGGGGACAGACTCAGGTCCTTTCGGTAGTTACCCTGGGAGCAGCCAGTGAAGAACAGATCCTGGACGGACTGGGTTCAGTACGTTCGAAAAAATATATCCACCATTACAATTTCCCCCCCTTCAGTGTGGGCGAAACCAGACCGATGAGGGGACCCGGGCGCCGGGAAATCGGACACGGAGCCCTGGCCGAAAGAGCGTTGGTTGCAGTTATCCCAGCGGAGGCAGATTTTCCTTACATGATCAGGGTAGTTTCCGAGGTACTGGAATCGAATGGTTCCACCTCCATGGGCAGCGTATGCGGCAGCACCCTGGCCCTGATGCACGCGGGGGTGCCCATCAAGGCTCCGGTTTCAGGGATTGCCATGGGACTCATAAAAGAAGATGACCGGTATGCCATACTGAGTGATATCCAGGGACTGGAAGATGCCCTGGGGGACATGGACTTCAAGGTAGCGGGAACCGCCAAGGGTATCACCGCTCTGCAGATGGACATCAAGATCGCCGGGGTTACCCGGGAGATATTGGCCCAGGCTCTGGAACAGGCCCGGGAGGCCAGAATGCACATCATGGGCATTATGATGGATACCATCAGTAACCCCAATCCGGAGTTGTCACCCCATGCTCCCCGGCTTTTGAGAATGACCATCCATCCTGACCGGATCCGGGAGGTTATCGGTGCGGGCGGCAAGACCATCCATAAGATAGTAGACGAAACCGGTGCCAAGATTGACATCGAGGATGATGGTTCCCTTTATATAACAGCGGTCGACCAGGAAGGCGCTGAAAAAGCCAAGCGGATAATCGAAGGACTGCTGGAACAGGTAGAAGTGGGGCGGATCTATGAAGGTCGAGTCACCAGAGTCATGGAATTTGGGGCCTTCGTAGAGATCATTCCTGGAGTGCTGGGACTTTCCGGCAAGGAAGGCATGGTTCACATTTCGCAACTGGCGGAGACTCGCACCGCGAAAGTGAAAGATGTGGTGGACGTGGGAGACCCGATCACCGTTAAGGTCACCGAGATCGATTCCCAGGGCAGGGTCAACCTGTCCCGCAAGGAAGCCATGCGCCAACTGCAGCGTCCCTAAGGGAATGCACCGGTGAGCAGCAAGAACGAGGATCAATTATAAGTTTTTCCGGACTAAAAGCGGGCAACGGGTATTGAAGACAGTTGTTTGCCGGGGAACGACTCAAGGATCCTGATATATTTTAACCGCAGCCAGAAACTGGAATATATTGAAAAGCCGATGTAATCGGCTTTTTCAATATGAACTTATGCCAGACAGAAAGATGAGGACTGTAAGTGATCAAAAAAAGAGTATTACCTAATGGATTTACAGTAGTGACCGAGGAGATCCCCCATGTCAGATCAGCGGCGATCGGGGTGTTCGTGAAGACCGGATCCAAGCACGAACCGGAAGGCCTGGGGGGGATTTCGCATTTCATTGAACATATGCTGTTCAAAGGAAC
>CAZDND010000126.1:4499-5351 GCA_964506825.1 uncultured Syntrophothermus sp. | reverse complement strand
CATGGACACAATGGTCTTACTTTTCGTCCATATTTCACTTTGGCTATTTTGCAACGCCAACGTTGCGACACCCCAGGCAATGGTGAGTATCACAATTGCTAGATATGTGACTTTAATCAACCATAGCCCATCGGTCAGCGAAAGCAACGAAGTCTGGCGGATAAAACCATCATCCCTTTGTGCGAAGAATGGGAGAAACAGAAACATTGCGATTGCACAGTCGAGCAACCCGAACACCAAATCGCGCATATGCCGCATTTTTTTCAGGTTGTCTTCTTCGGCAACGCTTATTAATTCCCTTCCAGACAGCAGTTCATCTACAGAGACCGAAAAGAATTCAGAGATTGCCTTTAATGATTCTATGCTAGGATAACCGCGCCCCGATTCCCATTTTGAAATCGCAGTTCTTGAAACAAATAAATTCTCGGCGAGTTCTTCCTGAGTTATTTTTTTTTGCTTTCTTAGTTCCTGTAGTTTTTCATTCAACTCCATTGACTGTGCCTTACCTCACTTTTTACGCATATAGCCCCGGGTCAGATTTTTAAGAATTAATCTTGGTATTACCAAAATCAAGAATCTTGATTGGTCATCGTTGTGTATATAAATAGAAGCTCACAATAATGCCAAGAGTCGCTACATCATGATGTAGAACAAGGAAAACTACGGTCTTTGGGGCCTTATCGCAAAAGGGTGTCTGAGTCCGATTGCGAAGATTGATCATATTGATCACCGGTACCATATAGTGTCGCTACCCCCGTCCCCTTGTCACCTGTTTGGGCGTCATCGGTGGTAAACAAATTCAATATCACGTGGTAAACTTTTTCGTTGACATTCAGAACTTAATCGCTCAAT
>CAZDND010000126.1:0-4489 GCA_964506825.1 uncultured Syntrophothermus sp. | reverse complement strand
CAATACGGATGTCGCAAGTTAGATTAAGGAAGACCACTGGCAAATACCACAAACCAAACTAAGATCATACCCGCGGAATACAAAAAAATATCAGCCATTAGAAATATCACCAGGTGTGAAACATATACCGGTATACTCTCATTTTTGTCGCGAAGGTCGCTAATCTCTGCCGTCCATTTTCCCAGCTGCCATAAAAGAATGACACAGACAACCAACCCAGCCGGCGGAAAAATGATCAGCACCAGCATTGGAATCGGAAGCAGGGTATAAAAAAGCCCACGGCGCAAAGACAGCGTAGTGGGTTTATTTTTTTGACTGCTAGCTCCCAGGTGAAATGCCGGCCAGCCAAATACAAGCACAGGAAACAAACCCGCGTAAAATACCAACAAATAGAGCGTTCGATCTATGTCATCTTCACTCCAGAATATGAAAAAGCAGATCAGTAGGACAAAAATAACCATTAGATATCTGTACAGGAAATTACGGCCGAGCTTTTTGAGACTCACATAATGCTACCTCAACTATTACTAAACTAATGTTTGCTGACTTTGAACACCGATATTAACATGCGTTCTTGCACAGGTCATATTTTGCATTTTTATCGCGTTGGTAAGATGCCAATTTTTTACTCCCCAGCTCGAAAAGGGTGCTTAGGATGTGTTGCTTGTGTTTCATGAATTCTTTGTGTTTCTTAAGCAGGTGGCTCTCGCCTTAAGTAATGATGACAGTACAGTGGTGAAGGATACGGCCAAAGATTGCTGATGCATTACTCACATCGGCAACTACTGCAATTCATTGAGAGATGATCTTGTTTGAATCAAATCTAATGGATTCCTTCGCATTCCGTCTGCCAATAAGTTGAAAGAACAGGAAAGCTCCTTCCTGCTTCGATTTGTTGGGTTTCAATGTGTCTCTTTTCTTATCGTCTTTCCATAAACAGTTTCAAAATTGCTTTTGAGTTTCATTATGGCTGGAACATTATCATGTGTCATGACCCCCGTCCCCTTGTCACCTGTGCCAACTATCACTTTAATTGATTATGATATTTTATCCAGAATCAGCTTAGCACAGTCTATTTGGTTGGGAATATGGCCATTTATATCTCTTACACGCCAGATATCAGGGGTAATTTCGTCGGCTACATACACCTTTTGGTTTTCGTCATAGCCAAGCTCAATCTTAAAATCAATTAATACAAGCTCCATTCCCTTCAGCTCTTCTTTCAGAACCTCTCCAACTTTAAACAAGATATCCAGTGCCTCACTATACTGCCCTTCTTTTAGAAGGCCTTTCATGATGCACAATCTCTCACTGATCAGCGGATCCCCTTGCTCGTCGTCCTTCAAAGTTACTTCTGCGTAGGGAGGATCAAATGGTATTCCTTCTGCTAAGGTAAACCTGCGACACATGCTTCCCGCAGTATAGTACCGAAGAACGAATTCCAACTTGGGCACTGTGAGCTTTCGAACTTCCATCATGCATTTATCAATATCTGCACTTATATATTGTGTAGCTATTCCATTTCTCTCCATAAGTTCCATGAAGTATTGCGAAATCTTTAGTCCAATCTTTCCTTTGCCTTCAACACTCCCCCCAACAGTATTGAATCCAGGGTCGAATACTCCGTTTTCACCGGTGGCATCATCTTTAAAATACAAAAATACCGCACCGTTATCTTCGTTTAACAAAACTGTTTTTGTCTTTCCATCATAAAGGGTTTTCATAAAGGTACCTCCTTAATTTTTTGTTGTTTATATTGGTAATCCTAAATTCCTCGTTCCAAGACCCTATAAGCAGCTTGTTAATTTCAACCGGTTTCTTCTCGATCAATACGACCGTCTCAGCCGTAGAATGCTGCCAACCGCACTTCACTTCCCTTTTTATCCTATGAATCCCTGCCATAGGTTTTGTGGATTGCTTAGCGTCAATACCAAGTACATATCCATATGGCATAAATTCCGCTATTTATTGTGTGAGGCCTCATCAATTGTCTCAAGCAGAAAACTAACTGGACGGAAACCATCATTGCATGAAATCATGGCTGACTTTTTATTCTTCATCCAACCATCAAAGAAGTCTTCGCCACCATGAGAAAGCGTCATCACAAATGGGGAGACACTATCCCATGCGCTATCACAAAAGCCTTCCGGCTTCTGCCAGCCATTGGCAAGAAACACTTGGCCCTCAACCATATTGCAGGCATGAGTGATTGGGTTTTCATATTTTTCCATCAAGTCTTTGTAGAATGCTGTTTTCATGACAGTTATTTTTACTTTCTTCATCGCGTTGCTCCTTGGAATCTACTTCACCATTGACTTTATCTTTTATTTTTCTTCTTGTCAGCTTAATTAATAACATCTAACCACTTGGCAAGAGAAAGCGTGGGGTGCCTGGCTTTATTCATTATTATTTTATCTTTCCTGTTATGGAGATTAGATTCAGATACCTGCCGTTATCGGCTTTCATCATCTCTATATCCTGCTTTGCAATTGGATTATCGGCAGCAAGCCAATCACTCCACGCTTTGAGGGTACAATCCATTTCCTTGATCAAAAAGTCGTCTAAATGCCTTTCAAGGATTTGCGTCCACCATTCAATGCAATGCAATGTGGCAAACCCCTCGTCATCTAAAAATGGCATCAATGCATCCGGTATGATGCCGTTCATTTCCTGCTTGGTGCCGGGAATGGCGATTGCAACTGGTGAGCCCTTTTTGATCAGCGACTTTATATGCTTCTCGAAATAGTCATCGTTGTTTCCGTAATAGTGGTAGGAATCGACGCTGATAAATGCCCCGAAGTACTCGTCCGCAAAAGGCAACTCCACCGTTGCGTCGGCATGGATAGGGACAACCAGGTCATCAACACCCATTTGTATAAAACGCTCATAATTGTCGGTAGCTGAAATCCATAAATCAACGGCAAATGTTTGTACGCCGTATTCTTTAGCTAGGAATATTGATGTTAACCCCTTGCCGCAACCCAGATCTAAAACCCGCATTTCATTTGTTAGTTCAATACTTTGGGTGATCTCATCAAGCAGAAGAATTGCGTTTGGACCCATAAAATTCTGGGATAGAAAGCTCTTATCATACTTTTCTGTACGATGATAGTTATCCATTTATTTTTACCTCCACATTTCTCTGAAATACAAATCTAATCAGCATATCTTGAGGAAAACAACAGTCTGATCTTTCGCAATAGTATTTCCTGCTTGATGCCTGCATCTTATTGATTCTTTCACGTGTCCCTATTTCTCTCTAATCCGTTCAGCCACATCACAACATCCTGAAGCATTAGTTCGATATTGCCAATTTGGCAATGGTTATCAGCTTGGTCATGCTTAGTGTAGATTTTTGTTTTGAGAGACGCTGCATTCGTAAATAAGGAGGCCTGTTGTTTGTACGTTTTTATGGGAATAAAGTGATCATTACGACCGACTAAGTATAGGACATTCTGTTTGATCCGGTCACAGCTCAGATTGTCAGCATTTAGGTTCAGGGAGTATTCAAAAGCTTCCAATGGCGGCAGCTTTGTGATGTTTGACAGCTGGTATGTCTGCCATCCATTGATATCTTGCTTCTGACTCACCTTGACGAACGATTTGGCAGTATACGCCCTGAAGTATTTAATGAAAAACATCATTAACGATCTTGCAAACGCAGGCGGTATTCTTGAATAATCCACAGCGTGACCGGATGCGACGACATTTTTTATTCTGGGTTCATAAGCGGCTGCTCTTATGCAAAACCAACCACCCATTGATAACCCAAATATGGTGGCTTGATCAATATTGTAATAATCGAGAATGCGCTTAACTGGTTTTTCCCAGCGGTAATCAAGTGGAATGCCCTGCTTGATCAGCATATGTCCTTGGCCGGGCCCTTCAAACCCAATCACATCAAATCCGTTCTGCGATAGATATTTTAAGATGAAGAACCATTCTTCCACGAAGGAATCAAATCCTCCATGAAGAAGTATCGTTCCCCTCTTGGGCCCTACAGCATCAAATCGGATGACGGGAATGCTTCCAACCTCATAAGGTATCATATCTCTTCTGAAGCATTCTTCACTCACCGCCTTGTAAAACAAATCAGAGAACTTATCATAGATTGCGTCTTTCACGCTCTGTCTATCGATTGCATAAAACTCCGATGAACGATAGTAAATCGCGGCATTCAGCAGTCTATCTTCTTTTTCTGCCTGCCTGGCGAACCGAGCCATCGACTCGGTCCAATCTTGAAAGGTCTTTATTTCTTTTCCCATACTGACGCAATCACTGTACCTCGCCATTCCGATTGAATGCCACCGGTTCAATTGATAATTAAACACCGGTTGATTATGAAACGGAAAATAGCCGATGGGGAAATGAACGGGATTATCAGACATCTGCTTTCCTCCTTCTATGAGCGAATTCCAGAAGGTACAACCCACCGCCATTACTGATTTTGACGAGCAATTGTTCAGTCCCCTGATTAAAAAGGTCACCA
>CAZDND010000125.1:1845-5352 GCA_964506825.1 uncultured Syntrophothermus sp. | reverse complement strand
TTTGACCGGCATCCCCAGAAATTCCGTATTTAGAGCCGGCAGCGATGGCAGCGCCGAAAAATACTGATTCAAGGCCTGGACCCCAATCCCGCAGGCCAATGACAGGATCGCCTCACTCTGTCCGACCTCACCGGCAATAGTCTCCAAAAATTCCCATTCGCACTGACGCGGTATGGTTAGGCAGCTGAAGGAAGCCTCCGGACGGTCCAGGGACAGCAACCTGGCCAAAACCTCTGCTTCCTGAGCCCCCCCAGTCTGGCAAACGGTCACGCAGCCCCCGCAGCCCAGCACCAGCACCTGCTGATAACCACTAAGCATTTTTATGATTGTTTTAACATCCTTCAGCGATCCGACAATCATCAGTTAGTTCCTCCCTGCCCATGATGGGGCGATCCTGAGCCGATACCTGCAGCACTTCGATCTCTAGCTGCCTGCCCAGCAACTTCATCATGTTCTCCACCCTTTTGACCCTTAGTGAAAGCCGTTCCGGACCCTCTCCATGCTGACATTTCCCTTCCCGACAGGTTATAATCATTATCCTATCGGTATCCGGTCGGATCACGGACATGATTTCCTCCACGCTGATCGCTCCAGCACATGGAAAAAGCCGGTACGGCTGATCAGAATGGACCAACAGCGGTCCTCCCGAATTGTCGCAGGCCAATATCAATGTCCTCTGATTCTCCTTATCTTCTGTGGAGGCGGTGATTGCTTGGGCCGGGCATTCAGCCAAACAACGCCCGCAATTGCTGCAGGCAGCTCGAACTATTATCATAGCCTGACCATAGAGGTTGGACGATGGCTGCCCGAAACGAACTGCTCCATGGGGACAGACCCTTAGGCAAGTCAAGCATAGGGCGCACTGATCCGGCTGAACCTGATATCCGCCCTCCAGCGAAAATAATCGTATTTTGGCATCAATCAGATTCTGCAGACCGGCCACTGCCTCCCCCGGGGAAAGAAATCCCTCCCAACCTGGCTCGACCACAAATACCCCGGCTCGGGAACTACTAAATGGATAGTATTCCTGTAGGCACTGATTTATTGCCATTCTTTTCAGCAAGGCTCTATAATCACCGCGAGGCCGATATCCCTCATACCGCCATATCTGATCCGCTTCAATCAAAATATTGTTGTACATCCCCAGTTCGTCAGATTCAATTTGAACTCTGAAGCTCCCTGAGCCTATAGATGGAGAATCTCCTTCAACCACCAGCAACCCCGTATGATTGCTGATCAGGTCCCCAGATTCACCCCGGATTTCAAATGCTGCATCCCTAAAAAAGACCACTCCAGCATCACGAGCCGCCTGGTACAACTCCTCCCCGCCAGGAAATCCCACCTGGATCTCGTCCGCCAGTATATATATATGCTGTCCGGATGAAGCTGCCTTGGCAGCCTCCAGGATGATATCCCGAAAAACCCCGGTTGGACATTTATTCAGTATTATCACCTCAGTGGAAGGTTGGTCCTTAATACGGCGGCGGCAAAAATCCTCCCCGATATCGTACTCCGGCTCAACAATAACCACAATCGCATCCAGATCCACTTCTTCTGGCCCGGATAACCCGTCTATAGATGCCGACAAGCTGCCCGAATGGTTTCCGACTCCCTTAGGAGAAGCAGCTGCTGTTTGGATCGATCGGGGATGGCGCAGATGGACCCTGTCCGGCACCGTCATTATTGCCTCCATGCTGTCCGCCAGTTCGGCGGTCACCAATCTCGCCAGGCCGCTTTCCCCTACAACCAGAACTTTGGGATTGGTTTCATATTGATACCTGCTCAATCGTTGTCCTCCCTCATCCCAAGAATCTGACCGTCCAGGGAACCATCCGGCAATGGTGACCGGTTTATCGACTGCGTCCACCGCGCCACATGGAATATATCAGCAACAAGCCCAAGACCGCTGCTGCACCCCAAGCGACTTCCGGCAAAGGTATGCTTTGCAGAGCATTATGGGGAATTTTTCCAGCCATAAGTGATGCCCCGATCACGAGACTGGCAGTCACAATGGCCAGCGACAACCTGTTGACCATAGCCTCCGCGCGGCCGGCAATCTTATGGGCATCCGGGTTCTCATGTCTGACCTTCAATTCACCTGACTGCAGGAGATCCAGTACCGTTTCCAGTTCCCTGGGAATATTCCGCGCCAATACTGCCGATTCATTCAGAAAATCGTAGAAACCCCCCAGTATTTTTTGGGGATTGCGTTTTTCTGTCAGAATCCTCCTGCCCAGGGGTTCCGCTATCTTGGTAATACTCAGTGCCGGGTCCAATTTTAGCAGCACACTCTCCACCGTCATCAGCATCTTTACCATCAACGACAACTCCGGCGGAACATGGAGCTGGTGTTTTACGGACAACTGCAGCAATTCGTTCATCGCTTCGCCGACCTTGATTTCTGCTATAGGCATCCCATAATACTTGCGTCGCAGCCTGGTTACGTCAGCCTTCAATTCCCGGCGGTCAACCCTTCTGGTGGTATAACCCAGATTAATCAGACCCCGGGTTACCCCATCAACATCATAGCGCACCATGGCCAGGACCATATCCATGCCCTGCTCCTTGATGAGCTCATCCACATAGCCCATCTGACCAAAATCATAATAGACCAGGCGATTGCCAGGCGCTATGGCTAGATTGCCGGAGTGGGGATCGGAATGAAAATATCCGTGTTCATATATCTGCTTAAAAAGCGAATTGACGATGTGTTGGGCCACCTTGCGGAGATCTGCTCCGCTGGCCTTGAGAAGCTCTATTTCAGATATCTTGATCCCCTCGACATAGTCCATGACCAAGACCTGTTGGCTGGTGTATTCCCAGATTACACCGGGGATCAGGATATCAGGGTCATCCTTGAAATCGTCGAACATCCGGGAAGCATTTCGACCTTCGAGGGATAAGTCTATTTCCGAGGATATGGCTTCGCTGAACTGTTTTACTACCTCAGAAAGCTGGTATAAGGTCCCCCAGCGGGTCCTTTTTTCGGCCTGGGCAGCCAAATCCCTCAGGATCGCTAGATCGATTGCCACCTGCTTGGTAACACCCGGCCGCAGCACCTTTACCGCTACCTCCCGCCCGTCCCTAAGCCATGCCCGATGCACCTGGCCGATTGAAGCCGATGCTACCGGCTGAAACTCAAATACCTGAAAAACCATCTCAAGATCTATTCCTGCTTCAGTCAAAACTTTCCTGACCTGATCTGGAGAACAAGGTGGAACATCATCCTGAAGTTTTTCAAATTCCTTTACGTATTCGGGGGGCAGTAAATCCGGCCGCATGCTGAGAAGCTGCCCGACTTTGACAAAAGTAGTCCCCAACTCCTCCATTACGATCCGTATTCTTTCTGGTACCGAAATTTGGTGATAATCAGCTTTCTTGCTGGTTTTCAGCCATGTGAGACCTAACTGGTCCACCACGAATCCCAGACCATTGCGGATCAGCAGGTTGATAACCTGGCGATATCTTTTTAAGTGCTCCAAACGCCTAAATGCCATAACAATCCCC
>CAZDND010000125.1:0-1745 GCA_964506825.1 uncultured Syntrophothermus sp. | reverse complement strand
TGAATCCATCAGGGAAATATCATAGTCGGGCAGCATTCCAGCCGCCGTCTCCGCGGAATTGAGGGTCCCTGACAAGGCCGCCGAAATCAAGATGCAGAGGAAGGGTTCATCAGGCCCGTATTTTTGAAAGACCTCCATAAAATCGCCTACTGGCGGCTGAGAAGTGGTTGGGAAAGCCTTCTCGCTCCTCAGGCGGGAATAGTAGTCCCGATTGCTGATTTCTCCCTCCCGGAAAGTTTCCCCCGCAAAGGTTACCTCCAGGGGAACCACTTCGATGCCTAATTCCTTAACCTTATCCTCCGGTAAATATCCGGTACTGTCAGTGACTATCCTTAAACCCATGATAACACCTCATCTCCTAAATTTTTCAGGTACCCATTGAACATTTCATAAGGCTTCCACATATTAGTAATATATCAACGCCAACCCGCCAGAGCCTATGTGCAACCCCACAGCCGGACCTGCTTCGGTCACTATGATCTTGCCCGAAAAAAATTTGGCGATCATATCCTTAAGCCGCTCGGCTTCCCTGGCGGCATCGACATGGGCTATGCCCACTCTCTCGACCACAGCCCTCCGGCTAACCATTTCCAGTTCATTCACTAACATCTGCATCCCTTTACGCTGGGCTCTAACCTTGCCATATAGCTGAATACGACCGTTTTTCAGGGTTAGAACTGGTTTGATGTTCAGCCAGCTGCCAATCATGCCAACCGCCTTGGGCAACCGCCCGCTGCGAACCAAATTATCCAGGTTGTCGACCAGCAAGAAAACCTTCATACGATCCCGAACCGAAGCTACCTCCTCCAAAACGTTATCTTTTTTGGCCCGAATAGCCTCACAGGCCTTCAGAACCTGAAATCCCAGACCCAGACTAGCACTGGAGGAGTCAATGATTTCGATGCTGCGATCATTCATCTGATCCCGAGCCATACAGGCCGACTGGACAGTTCCTGATAGGGCTGAAGATATGAAAATCCCAATGATGTTGTCACCGGGGGCAGCGGTGTTGAAGACTTCAATGAAATCTCCGATCGAAGGCTGCGAAGTGGTCGGATATTGTGAGCTCTGGCGCTGCTTCTCATAAAATTCAAGGTAACTCTGGCTGGGATCCTCAATCATCTCTTCCCCGTCCAGGATTATGTGAAACGGCACTACTTTAATACCATATTCCTCCACTAGCTCAGCCGGCAGATGAGCGCTGCTGTCAGTCACCACCATGGTTGCCAATCCAAGAACCTCCTTTTGACTCCAGACTTTTTCATTAATCTTATATCGGTATAACTCCCCACTTTCATCCTCAAAATCTAATCCTTATGGGGCCGTGATATTGATGCTGAATTATATACCGATATTTTACGGCTGTCCAGCCCGGACCGTTCCTATTGTCATAATCGCGTGCCAATTCAGGTGAGGTCCATGAAGCTCTCCGACATCCGACATACCTTGCCCCTTCTGATGAATAGAACCTGCCAGCAGCATCAAATAAATTCCCCATTATTAAGGAAATAGTTGCCTATCCGCTTAGCGAGTGGTTGATAATCAGCCGCATTCCATGCTATAATTTTTATCGTTGATGCAGGGACCATTAGCTCAACTGGCAGAGCAGCTGACTCTTAATCAGAAGGTTGAAGGTTCGATTCCTTCATGGTCCACCATGCTAAATATTTGGGCATTTTTGAGGGTTTTATATACTGCTCCCAGGGAGTGAGACACAGAGCGGAAAAAAATAAGCTAAACTAACA
>CAZDND010000124.1:0-5356 GCA_964506825.1 uncultured Syntrophothermus sp. | reverse complement strand
AACGCTGGGAACGATCATAGCTTTTGGTGACGATGGTTTCCGAGTGCCCGGATCCATAGGCGGCGATGTGCTCCATGGCCGCCTCCATACTCCCCACCACTTTGACAGCCAGGATCAGGTCCAGAAATTCCGTACTCCAATCTTCCTCCACGGCGGCCTTCATGTCTGGGACAATCTCCAGGGTCTGCTCGCATCCCCGCAGTTCCACCTTTCTGGCTTTCATGGCCGCGGCCATGGCGGGCAGAAATTCTGCGGCCATTTTTTCATGGACCAAAATGGTTTCCATAGCATTGCACACTGACGGCCGCTGGCACTTGGCGTTAACAGCTATATTGAGAGCCATGTCCAGGTCAGCATCCAGGTCCACATAGGTGTGGCAGTTGCCCACCCCGGTTTCGATCACCGGCACCGTGGACTGCTTGACCACCGTCTGAATCAGTCCCGCCCCTCCCCGGGGAATGAGAACATCCACATACTGGTTCATTTTCATGAGAATATTGGCTGCTTCCCGATCGGTGGTATCCACCAGCTGTACCGCACCCGGATGCAGCCCCGCTTCGGCCGCCGACCGTGACAACACCGCGGCAATTGCCATGTTGGAATGGAAGGCCTCGCTGCCGCCTCTCAGGATGACAGCATTGCCGGTTTTAACGCACAGTCCGGCTGCGTCCGCGGTCACGTTGGGGCGGGATTCGTAAATGATAGCCACTACTCCCAATGGCACCCGTATCTTGGCGATCTCCAGTCCGTTAGGTCGGCGATGCATCTCCACCGCCTCCCCAATGGGGTCAGGCAAAGCTGCTACTGCCTCCAAACCTGACGCCATTTCTTCTATCCTGGGGGAAGTCAGCAGGAGCCGATCCAGCAAAGCCTGGGTCATCCCCTGTTTTCTGCCCTGTTCCATATCCTTTTCATTGGCGGCCAGGATTTCCTCCCGGGCCAATCGCAGGCCCGCCGCCATACCCATCAAGGCGCGGTTTTTTTCCTCCGTGGAAGCCAGCATCAGAAGTCGGGACGCCGCCCGGGCATTTGAACCGATTTCTTCCATCCGCCTCTCACTCACCTTAACGCCCCCCTTTTTCGCCTGTACAGCAGGCTGACCGGCGATACCATTGGTCTCCCGCTGTTATGAAATTCACCTCATGATCTGCGGCTGCCCTCCAAAGCGAACCGCAAACTCTAAAACACCGTCAAATTATTGCGGTGGATCACTTCATCATAGTCTTTGGCTCCCAGGATTCCGGCTATTTCAGTGGATTTCTTGCCCATGATCATTCTGATTTCCTCATCGTTGTAATTAACCATGCCCCGGCCGATATCCTGACCGGCTCCGTTAACGATGGAGACGATGTTGCCCCGCTCGAATGCTCCGTTAACCGCAGTAATCCCCGAAGGCAGCAGACTCCGGCCTTTCTTGCGCAGGGCTTCGACCGCGCCGTTATCCAGGCAAAGTGAGCCATGGGTCTGGCTGCCGAATGCTATCCAGCGTTTGCGGGCCTGCATCTTGCCCTCTTTGGGTTTGAACAGCGTCCCCAGCCGCTGACCCTCGATGATGCCCCGTACGGTTCCTGGCTGGTGCCCATTGGCCACTACCATTGGTATTCCGGAAGCCATAGCCATACGGGCCGCCAGCAGCTTGGTATACATGCCGCCGCTGGAGAACTTGTGCCCCCGGCCTTTAAGCCCTTTTTCCACCAGCTCCGGCATCTCCTCCAGCTCCTGGATCAGACTTGCTCCGGGCTCAATCCGGGGATCCTGGTCGTAGAGGCCGTCGATGTCGGTCAGGATGATGAGCAGATCTGCGTCGACAATTTCGGCCACCAGGGCTGACAGGGTATCGTTGTCGCCGAATTTAATCTCCTCCACCACCACGGTATCGTTTTCGTTGATGACCGGAATCGTGCCCAGCTGCAGCAAGGTGTTCAGTGTGTTGCGGGCGTTGAGATACCTGAGCCGCTCGTCAAAATCGTCCTTGGTCAGCAGGACCTGGGCTATATATTTACCGTATTCGGCAAAAAACTTTTCATATAAATGCAGGAGAGTGCCTTGGCCCACCGCGGCCATAGCCTGTTTCAGTGGCAGGGTTTTGGGATACTCCCTTTTCCCCAGCCGCCCCACCCCGGCAGCCACCGCCCCGGAGGTCACCAGGAGGATCTCCCGCCCCTCATTGTGGAGGTCGGACAATTCCCAGGCCAGTTTCTCAATCCGGGACAAATTCATCTGCCCGTTAGGGTAGGTTATGGTGCTGGTGCCTACTTTGACCACGATGCGCTGACATGAATGCAGCCCTTTTCTCGTTTCCAAAGCCATTCATACCTCCAAAAAAACAATCTTATTACTGCCTAATCCCGGTATTCGAATTCCCAGTCCAGGATCCGGACCAGATCCCCCTCCTGAACCCCCGCTTCCCGCAGGGCCTTATTCAATCCCATTTTCTCAATTATCTGTTGGAAACGAGGCAGCGCCTCTTCGTTGTCAAAATTGGTCATAGCCGCCAGTTTTTCAATCCGGGCACCGCTCAGCACGAAGGCGTCTTCCTCGCGGGTCACTATGAAGGGAGCCTCATCTTTAAAGCGGGTAACCACTACTTCCTCAGCGGCTGGCGGTTTGTCCGGGATCGTGATCAGGAGGTGGTATACCCGGTTTACCAATTCCCGGACCCCCTCCCCGGTTAAAGCCGAAATCGGGTGGATTTCCGCCTCGGGCAGGCTATCCCTCAGGAGTTGTAGATATTCTCCCGCTTCCGGGGCGTCTATCTTGTTAGCAGCTACCACCCGCGGGCGCTCCAGCAGATCCTCGCGATACAATTCGAGTTCCTGCATCAGGATCCGGTAATCATCCAGAGGATCGCGGCCTTCCAGTCCTGAACAATCCAATACTATCACTAACACTCGGGTCCTCTCGATGTGGCGCAGGAACTGGTGTCCCAGCCCCAGCCCTTCACTGGCTCCGGAAATCAGTCCCGGAATGTCGGCTACCACAAATGTCTCGCCTGGGGCTACTTCCACCACCCCCAGGTTAGGTACCAGGGTAGTAAAGGGATAGTCGGCTATCTTGGGACGGGCTGCAGAGATGCGCGATATCAGCGTTGATTTACCGGCATTCGGAAAGCCCACCAGGCCAACATCGGCCAGCAGTTTCAATTCCAGGGTCAGATATTTTTCCTGGCCCGGCTCGCCGTTTTCTGCAAATGCCGGCGCCCGTTGGGTTGAACTGGCAAACCGAGCGTTCCCCCGGCCTCCTCTGCCGCCCCGCAGCACCTCAAAGGTCTGGCCGGGAGCGGCCATATCCGCCAGCACATCGCCGGTATCGGCATCCTTGATCACGGTGCCCAGGGGTACCCGCACTACCAGGTCATCGGCCCAGGCCCCATGCATGTTCTTGCTCTGTCCGTGGACTCCCCGGTCGGCTTTGTAATGGCGCCGGTACCTGAAATCCATCAGGGTGCGCAGCCCTTCGTCGACTTTGAAGACCACATTGCCGCCCCGGCCGCCGTCACCACCGGAAGGCCCGCCCTCAGGAACATACTTTTCCCGGCGGAAGGCTACGGCACCGTTGCCGCCGTCTCCACTCCGGACATAAATTTTCGCCTGATCTATAAACACGGGATCACCTCGTTAATACTATGTCGCTGTGCTCCGGTCCCTCTTCACCCAGCCATTCCAGTTGCATAATCAACCGGTCCGGCAAGGCATCACAGGAAACCCTTGCATCTGTTTCTCTCTTACGGGAGTTCACTTTGTCCTTTATTTCCTGCCCCAGCAGCGCCAACCCCGTCGGCAGCAGGGGCTCCGCCGGGTCAGCGTTTACCCTGTCCAGACTAAGCCTGACTCCTTGGTGGCGAACCACCATCTGAAGCTCGCAAAACAATACCGCCGCTTCCGGGGACAGGATCTCGAAAACCCGGCTCTCTTCTTTCAGCTTACGGTCGGCCTCATCCAGGGAGCGCAGGGCCATTTCCGGCATCCCCAAATCAAGGTATCCCTTGATGACCTGCAGATGATTGGTAAAATCATGTCTCTGGCGGCTCAAAAGCCTGGCCGTGGTCTTGGCATCCATAAGGGGCCTCCAGTACAAACAACCCCTGGGCTATGCCAGGGGCCGAATAGTATGCCTGTAAATCAGTTTAGCTGGATCCGTTCACGATATTTACGTATGATCAGCCTTGCACGGCTGAGTCAGCAGCTTCTTCCACCGCGGCAACCGGGTATACACTGACCTGTTTCCTGTCTCTGCCCTTGCGCTCAAACTTCACCCGGCCATCTGAGGTGGCAAACAAGGTGTCATCTCCACCGATGCCGACGTTATTGCCGGGATGGATATGGGTGCCTCTCTGGCGAACCAGGATATTACCGGCCAAAACCACCTGGCCGTCGAACTTCTTAACTCCGAGGCGCTGGGCATTGCTGTCCCGTCCGTTGCGGGAACTTCCCACACCCTTCTTATGAGCAAACAGTTGAAGATCTATTTTAAACACAACTATTACCTCCTAACCTTCAGTTCAATAAAATCACTGTATTCCTGTTGGATCTCTCTGAGTCCTATTTCCATAGTCCCCAGGATGATCTGCGCTCTGAGCCTGTCTTCATCCCCCAGCTCCGCGGCCAGGGAGCAAGTCAGTACGCCCGCTTCCCTTTTCCACTCCGGTTCCCGGCTCAGGTAGTGGAGCAGACCCATCAAGGCCGTTTGAGCTATCGCCGATATCCCGGCACATACTATGTCCTGGCCGTGGTCCGCATATCCGCTATGTCCCTCCACCCGAAACGACCGGATATCATCCTGGTCATCCCTAACCAGCTCCACCTTTACCATTTAAAAAACGATTTTCTCAATAAGGACCCTGGTAAACGGCTGGCGGTGACCCTGCTTTTTATGATAATTCTTCTTGGCTTTGTACTTGTAGACTACGACCTTCTTGTCTTTGTCCTGAGTCAGAACCTTGGCCTGGACCTTGGCTTCTCCCAGGAATGGAGTCCCGACCTGGAGTCCGTCATCGGTGCTCACCGCTAGGATCTGATCGAACTCTACAGAATCGCCGATCTCCGCGACCAGCTTTTCCACTTTGAGGACTTCGCCCTCCTGGACCCGATACTGTTTGCCACCTGTTTTAATAACCGCGTACAATAAACTACACCTCCACATTTTCGATACTCGCTGATCCCAGGTGGACGCTGCCGCCACTTTCAACCCGGACCATGCGGTTGCATAAAATGCGCAACCGACAGAAAAACACTACCATATCCATCCCCCTGAGTCAAGGCCATCACGGGGTTTGATCGCGTCAAGATACTTTGGGTTTTCAGAAGAGAGAAATTCCCTTTGGTCATTTTGAAGGTATCAAGAAGTCCGGATAGCT
>CAZDND010000123.1:0-5484 GCA_964506825.1 uncultured Syntrophothermus sp. | reverse complement strand
GGAAAGTGCACCTGGGAGCTGGATGCGTGTGGTTGCGTTAAAGACTGTTGAGTGGGGCCCTAGCTCAAGCAGAGTGGGACCGCGATGGGGATATGAGCCCTTCGTCTCTGCAGACGAAGGGCGTTTTTTGTTTTAAGGGCAGGGGAACGCCGTCGGGAGACACTTCAGGGACAGGCGGCGGAAGGCTGGCTGAAAATGAAGATGATGATTTTTCGACACCATCAGCTGATGATTAATGAGGGGGAGCGGCATGATAAGGGTTTATAATACACCCAGCAGGCAGAAAGTAGAATTTATCACTGGAGAGCCCGGTCAGGCCAACATATATGTTTGTGGGCCTACCACCTATAATTTTATCCACCTGGGCAATGCGCGCCCGCTGGTATTCTTTGATACGGTGCGCAGGTACCTCAAATACCGAGGATTTAAAGTTATCTATATCCAGAATTTCACGGATGTCGATGATAAAATCATCAACCGGGCCGGCGAGGAAGGGATAGAAGCCCGTGAACTGGCCGACAGGTATATTAAAGAATATTTTAAGGATGCAGACGCTCTGAATGTCATGAGGGCGGACCTCCACCCCCGGGTCAGTGAACATATCCCCGAAATCATAGAAATGGTGGCGACTCTGGTGGAGAAGGGGCATGCGTATTGTCGGGAAGGGGACGTATTCTTTTCAGTAAACTCATTTCCCGGATACGGTAAGCTGTCGGGGCGGGACCTGGAGGATATCATGGCCGGGGCCCGGGTTGAAGTGGATGCCCGCAAAGAGCAGCCTTTCGATTTTGCATTATGGAAGCAAGCCAAACCTGGCGAGCCATCCTGGGACAGTCCCTGGGGAAAAGGACGTCCGGGATGGCATATTGAGTGTTCCGCCATGTCGATGAAATACTTGGGGGCTGGGTTTGACATTCACGGCGGCGGGGCCGATCTGATCTTTCCGCATCATGAGAATGAAATCGCTCAATCAGAAGCATACAGCGGTGAAACATTCGTACGCTATTGGCTGCACAATGGTTTCATCACTGTTAATAAGGAAAAAATGTCTAAATCACTGGGCAACTTTTTTATCGTTCGGGATATCCTGGCTAAATATCCGGCGGATGTAGTCCGTTTTTATTTGTTGGCCACTCATTACCGGAATCCGCTGGATTTTGATGATACCAAGCTCTTCGAGGCCCAGAAGGCCGTTGAACGATTGGCCAATTCGCGAGTGATGCTGAGGGAGGCCTTATCCAATGCCGTCTCCGGACATGCTTCCGATGTCGAAGCGGAGTTGGAAAATGAGATCGGGAGACTTAAATCGGAGTTCGATGAAGCCATGGATGACGATTTCAATACCGCCCTGGCCTTAAGCGCAGTTTTCGGGATGGCAAGAAGCATCAACAAATATCTGGCTATGCCCGGGATGAAAGACCAGAAAACATTGGAGGGTGTCGCCAACCGGTATGATGAACTCCTGGGGGTTATCGGATTAAGGTTGGCAGATGCTTCGGCATCGGAACCTTACGTTGAGGAAGGCCACAATTTGGTGGGAGAAATCATTTTAAGTTTGGTAGAATTCAGAAAACAAGCTCGGGTGGATAGGGATTTCCAGACTGGCGATATCATCAGGGATTTGCTGATGCAACTGGGGGTAGCCCTGGAGGACAGCAAGGAGGGCAGCCGGATCAGATTTCTGGCCGAACCGGAACTGGATCCGATTATGGATGCCATCGTGGAGCTCCGCGGTCGGTTGAGGGCGGAAAAGAATTTTGCCCGCGCAGACATGCTGCGCGACATGTTGGGCGGTCTGGGGGTTACGATTATCGACAACCGGGATGGAGCCAAGTGGAGGTACAGCAACTGATGTTTGTATCACCAGGATTATCGGAGGCTGCACTGCGGGAAATGTCTCCGCTATTGATGGCCTATATCGGCGACGCGGTGTTTGAACTGGCAGTTCGCAGTCAGGCGGTGGCGGGGCGTAAGGGCAAAATTAGTGACATTCACCAGGAAGTGGTGTGTATAGTCAAGGCGGAAAGTCAGTCTAAGATATTGAGGAGAATGGAGCCTTACCTGACTGACGAAGAACTGGATATTGTACGCAAAGGAAGAAATGCCAGGAGCAATTCTGTCCCTCGCCATGTCGGTGTGGCAGACTACCGTTTGAGCACCGGGCTGGAAGCACTCTTTGGCTATCTCTTTTTGAGAGGCGACCAGGACCGCTTGGAGGATTTGCTGGATCGGGCAGCAGCCGAGGACTGAAGAAAGAGCCTATAAAGTTTCTTGAGAAGAGGTTATGCGTTATGAAGGCAGAGTTGTTGACCTTTACCCCGGACCCTGAAAGGATGGTAGCCCTGGCGGCCCGAATGTGTTATTCAAACCGCGGGGTACAGAACCTCAGCGATTCGTTGGGACCCCAGGAGGTGGAACGGATGGTTGAGATGTTAACGGATTTAGGGCATTTATCCCCTACCGAGCATGTCAGTTTCACTTTTGGGGTCGAGGGAATCAGCCGTGCTTGTTCGCACCAGCTGGTTAGGCATCGAATAGCCTCGTATTCCCAAAAATCACAGAGGTACAATGATGAGGGTAATTTCGATTTCATAGTGCCTCCAAGTATCGCCGCGGATCCTGAGGCGGCAGAACTTTTTGCCCGGGAGATCGACGCCATAAGGAACTGCTATTGCCGGTTGGCGGAAATGGTCCCCAAAGAAGATGCCCGGTATATTTTGCCTAATGCCACCGAGACCAAATTAATATTAACTTTTAATGCCCGCTCACTTTTCAACTTCCTTGCTCAGCGGCTATGCCTGAGGGCCCAGTGGGAAATACGAGGGCTGGCGGAATTAATGCTGGTGGAGTTGATGAGGGTGGCTCCTACGCTGTTTAAGAACGCAGGGCCTTCCTGTGAAACCCAGGGTATTTGCTGGGAGGGTGCGAAATCCTGCGGCAGATGCGAAGATGTGAGAGAAAGGTGAGCAGATTTATTGAGTGAGATATTGGTCGGCATAAACAGCATAACCGAGGCTTTGAAAAACGGCCGGCAGATAACGGTAATCCATGTGGCGCGGGAGAGGACCGACGCCCGATTGGAGGCCTTGCTGAAGTTGGCTCGTGAACAGGGAATACGGATTATGAAAACGGAGCGCGCAGCCATGGATCGAATGGCGGGCGGTTCCGTTCATCAGGGGGTAGCCGCTGAAGCAGCCGACTATTCCTATTCAACTGTGGATGAAATACTGGAATTCGCTCGTTCTGAAGGCGAGGACCCGCTGTTGCTAATCCTGGATGGTCTGGAGGACCCTCACAATTTGGGGGCGATTATCAGGACCGCTGAAGGCTTGGGGGCGCACGGGGTTATCATTCCCAGGCACGGAGCCTGCGAAGTAACCGCTGCGGTAGGCAGGGCGTCTGCCGGGGCCAGCGAATACATCCGGGTGGCCAGGGAGACTAATTTAGTCAATACCATAAAGGAACTGAAGAATCAGGGCCTGTGGATAGCCGGAACTGACAGCCAGGCAACCACTTCCTGCTTCGACATGGAATACTCAGGACCTTTAGCCCTGGTGATCGGAAGCGAGGGGAAGGGAATCCGTCGTCTGGTAAAGGAAAGCTGCGATTACTTGATCAGCATACCCATGAAGGGTAAGGTCGGCTCTTTAAATGCATCGGTTTCCTGTGCCATAGTGCTGGCCCAAATCGTCCGCAACCGCAGGAAGGTCATGACCAAGGATGGCTAAACTGTTTATAGTCGATGGCTACAACGTAATCTTCAACTGGCCGGAGCTCAAATCCATCAGCGAGGAAAGCATGGAAGACGCCCGGGAAGGGCTGGTCGGGGTCTTGAATCAACTGGCGCGTTTTACCGGAGACGAAGTACGGGTTGTTTTTGACGGGCATAGAGTGAAGAAAGGGAAAACGAGCCGACAAAAGCAAGGCGAAATAACGGTGATTTTCACCCGCTATGGGATGACAGCCGACGAACTGATCGAGAAAATGATAATAAAAGAATCCGACCTGCAGATCTATGTGGTAACCGCCGATGAAACCGAGCAATGGATTACGTTTGGGCGGGGAGCCTACCGGATGACACCCCGGGAAATGATTGCGGAACTGGCTCAAAACCGTGCAAAGATGGCAGAATTCTATTCTGAACCATTGGTAACGGGGGGTTATATATATCAACGAATCGATGCTGAGATCCGCGAGATACTGGACCGATACCGGAAGGGACAGTAGCTGGAGGGCCTAAATGGCTTGATTGACTCGTTTTCTTCTATTGGCTATAATGTTCATGTGTCAAAATAGCGATTTTTGCCTTCTGTTCAATCGAGAAGACCAACGAAATACAAATTGGAGGCGGTTAAATGAACGTACTGGCCTACAAGAGTTATACCTGTACTTTGGAGCTGTTGACTGATGAAGAGATAGTCGAAAGGGCTCAGACCAACGATCAATCTGCGACGGAATATCTGGTCGATAAGTACAAGAACTTTGTAAGAGCCAAAGCCAGGTCGTATTTCTTGATTGGCGCAGACAAGGAAGACATCATTCAAGAGGGCATGATTGGCCTTTTCAAGGCTATTCGGGATTACAAAGGAGACAAGCTCACCTCATTCAGAGCCTTTGCGGAATTGTGTATAACCCGCCAGATAATAACCGCGATCAAGACCGCCACCCGGCAAAAACATATACCTCTGAATTCCTATGTTTCCCTAAATAAGCCCATATATGACGATGAATCTGACCGCACGCTCATGGATATTTTATCCACCACCCGGATCACTAATCCCGAGGATATTGTAATCAGCAAAGAAGAATTTTTGTGCATTGAGCAGAAAATGGGTGAAATCCTCAGCTCATTGGAGTGGAAGGTTCTGATGGCATATCTGGAAGGCAAGTCCTACCAGGAAATCGCCTGCGACCTGAAACGCCATGTGAAATCTATTGATAATGCCTTACAGAGGGTAAAGCGCAAACTGGAAAAGTACCTGGAAGACCGGGACGAAATCTAGCCGAAGGAATTGCCGGGCTTTCTTGACTTTTTTCCTGAGGCAGGTATAATGGTTAATGCATGCTGAAATGCGCCGACGTAGCTCAACTGGCAGAGCAGCTGATTTGTAATCAGCAGGTTGCGGGTTCGAGTCCCATCGTCGGCTCCAGATGAATGTTTACGGAGGGATACCCAAGAGGCTAAAGGGGGCAGACTGTAAATCTGTTAGCGACGCTTTCGAAGGTTCGAATCCTTCTCCCTCCACCATCTATAATCTTCAGTATGGAGACATTTGTTCATAAGCAGTAAGCCCTAATCGACGCGGGGTGGAGCAGTTGGTAGCTCGTCGGGCTCATAACCCGAAGGTTGTCGGTTCAAGTCCGGCCCCCGCAACCATGATTTTTCGCCCATATAGCTCAGTCGGCAGAGCGTATCCTTGGTAAGGATAAGGTCACCGGTTCAAGTCCGGTTAAGGGCTCCACTTGGCGGTGTAGCTCAGTTGG
>CAZDND010000122.1:3862-5500 GCA_964506825.1 uncultured Syntrophothermus sp. | reverse complement strand
AAGGGGGGCAGCTCTGGCAAAGAACGGAAAATCAGTCATTGCCTTGCCCGCCACCGCCAGCGGAGGCAAGGTTTCCAGGATCGTGCCATTTCTTGATCAAGGTGCCACCGTCACCACCTCCCGCTGCGATGTGAATTATGTGGCTACGGAATTCGGCATTGTAAATCTGAAAGGAAAAAGCCTGCGGGAAAGAGCCGAGCTGCTGATTAGCATCACTCATCCCCGCTTTCAGGATGATCTGATCCGGTACATCCCCTAGGAAAAACAAATCCGTCCAGCCGAATATCAATACTGGGTTGGCAGTCTGTACGAATGACAACTCAGTTTCCAAATAATCGGGCCAGGGTGCCATAATAAGCTGGCCTTAATGCCACCCAAATACGCCGTTGTCGGATTCAACCACAAGCCCCATCTGGATGAGTCTTTGCAGATGATTTTTCAGCATAGCCTTCTCCCAGAAAAGCACATATGGGCTCGGGTGCAGACGATATATCAGGTGCCGATCAGCTAATTCGTCAATAGTACTGGGTGTGGCTTTGATATGCTTGGAGATCCTCTCCTCGCGTTTTAGAATTCGATCCCGGTATTCGGTCAATACGGGAATCGGGTCGCTGATTATTCGGTTGACATGGCAGGTGGCAACCCTCCCCGGCTGGATATCAATGATCCGGTCAATGGAATTGATAAAATCAGTCAGGTTCGTCCCCGGCTCACCATACCACGGTCCCACCTTGGTCAGACAAATGTCCCCCAAAAAAGCCAAATCCTCATCCAAAAAAAGAAACGAACAATGCCCCTGGGAATGCCCCGGGGTATGGAGTACCTGCAGCTTGGTGTGCCCACAGTCGATTATCTGCCCATCAACGATTGGGCCATCAACTCTCCATTGCTCGTTGGGATCCTGATCGTCGGCTGCAGTAATTTCATCGATGCTTTGCTCCATGAGTTCGTCCCAATTGTCCAAGGCCATGACTTTCTCCACCGATGCCATACATGGATGTCCGATAGGATGCATTAGCACCTGAGCATTTTCGAAACTCTTGTTGCCCCTTATATGGTCGTAATGATGATGGGTATTAAGAAGGATATCGACATGAGCAGGATCGGTCTTCTCCAGGATTTTCCCCGCACCGCTGTCAATCATCAACCGGATATCGTCGTCAACCAGAAGGCAATTACCGAAGGTAAAGCCATCTTCAGTAAATACAATGAAAACCTTTTTTCCCGCCTGAACCAGCATAATCTTACCCCTCATCTTAATTTGTATGAATATTCATTTCGCCGTCCATCTGGCAATCCCTTCATGAATGCCGGCTGCCTTTCACCCTCGGTTGGCTATCGCTGGAATCCTCCCCAGGGAATCGCTCCGGCTCGCAGAGCAGGCCAATGATCCTTTGATTTGTTCGGCAACCATCTCAATGGTTTACACTTGTCTGGTTGTTTGTTAAAATATAGCGATTTAATGAGCTTTCCGGTCATCCTGATCGAATAGCCCAGCGGAGGTGTTCCTTTGATAAAATTGATAAAAAATGGAGTCTATTTAATTGACGGAAAAACCATCCTGAATATTTCCGAAAACGGATCCCTGGATTCGTTAACCGGGCAGGCGGAAAATGCCGCCCCGCAAATATCAGCTGA
>CAZDND010000122.1:0-3852 GCA_964506825.1 uncultured Syntrophothermus sp. | reverse complement strand
GACCCCCGAACCCTTGAGGATTCTAGAAAAAATACCCTGGCCTACCAAATACTAATGAACCACAATTCTTCCGGTGATCCGAAGAAACTTAGGATCCGTTTTGATGCCCTGGCATCACACGACATAACCTATGTCGGGATCGTACAAACCGCCCGGGCCAGCGGACTCCGGGAATTTCCGGTGCCCTATGTTTTGACCAACTGCCACAACAGTCTTTGCGCAGTTGGCGGCACGATCAACGAGGATGATCATGTCTTTGGACTTTCCGCCGCCAGGAAATATGGAGGAATATATGTCCCGGCCCATCTGGCAGTTATCCATCAGTACATGCGGGAAATGATGAGCTCCTGCGGCAGCATGATTTTAGGCTCCGACAGCCATACCCGGTATGGCGCTCTGGGTACGATGGCCATGGGAGAAGGCGGTCCGGAACTGGTCAAGCAACTTCTCCAAAAGACTTATGATCTGACCTGCCCGGAAATCATCGCTGTTTACCTGGAAGGCCGGCCGAAGCCCGGTGTTGGTCCCCAGGATGTGGCGCTGGCACTTATAGGAGCCGTATTCAGCAATGGATTTGTAAACAATAAAGTCCTGGAATTTGTCGGACCCGGCATCCATGGTCTGTCGGTCGACTTCCGCAACGGCATCGACGTTATGACTACCGAAACCACCTGTCTAAGCTCGATTTGGACTACTGACGATAAAGTGAAAGATTATTACCAGATCCATGGCCGGCCAGATGGCTATAAGGAACTGAACCCCGGTCCTATCGCATATTACGATGGAGCCGTAATCATTGATCTTGCCAAGATTGAGCCTATGATCGCCCTGCCCTTCCATCCCAGCAATGCCTATCCTATCTCCGAGTTGAACCGTAATGCCGGCGACATCCTGAGAGCGGTGGAAATTGAGGGTCAAAAACAGATCGATAATCCTGGCCTCATATTTTCCCTTACCAACAAACTGCACCAGGGCCGGCTGAAGGTCGATCAGGGCATCGTAGCTGGCTGCGCCGGGGGTACTTTTGAAAATCTGTGCCAAACAGCCTCTATGGTCGAAAAACATTCCACCGGAAATCAGGAATTATCCCTCAGCGTATATCCAGCCAGTCAACCAATCTACCTGGAACTGATCCAGAATGGGGCGGCTGCCAAAATGATCTCCGCAGGAATAACCATAAAGACGGCCTTTTGCGGACCCTGCTTCGGAGCAGGTGATGTACCCGCCAACAATGCGTTAAGTATTCGCCACACCACCAGAAATTTCGCCAATCGGGAGGGTTCCAAGCCGGGTGACGGTCAAATCTCTTCAGTAGCTTTGATGGATGCCCGCTCGATTGCCGCCACCATACTAAATGGAGGCCTCCTGACTCCGGCCACGGATTGGGATATAGATACCACCCCGGTAGATTATCATTTCAACCAGGAAATCTATGCCAACCGGGTCTACAATGGTTTTCAGATAGCAAGGCCTCAGGAGGAACTGAAGTTTGGACCCAATATCGCTGATTGGCCGCCGATGATCGCCCTGCCCGAGAACCTCATGCTTAAAGTGGCCGCAGTAATTAACGATCCAGTTACCACCACCGATGAATTGATCCCCTCAGGAGAAACATCCTCCTATCGTTCCAATCCCCTGAGGCTGGCCGAATTTACCCTTTCCAGGAAGGATCCCGGCTACGTTGCCCGGGCCAAAGAAGTGGACTCCTTGGAGCAGCAACGCCGAATACTAATCGAAAGCGAATTCAAGGACCAGGATGTTCCCCCGGCTCTGCAGGATATCTGCAGCCAGGTCATCCAGCACAGCAGCCTTTCCCACTGCAGTGATATCCTAAGGACCACCGGTATCGGCAGCGTAGTCTGCGCACTGAAGCCCGGGGATGGTTCCGCCCGGGAGCAGGCCGCCTCCTCCCAAAAGGTACTCGGAGGCTGGGCCAACATAGCCGTGGAATATGCCACCAAGAGATATCGGGGCAATCTTATCAACTGGGGCTTGCTGCCCTTCACCATGGATCGAGCCGCAGAAAATCAATTCGCCATCGGTGACCTGATACTAGTCCCCGGGATTAGAAAAAGACTGGAAAAGGGCGATGAGGTGTTTCCCGTGCGGATCATTGGAGCCAGCGGCACGCTGAGCACCGAGCTATACCTGAGGAACCTGACCGCCGACGAGAGGGAAATCATCCTCAAGGGCAGTCTGATCAATTATTATTCCCACTGATCAGCAGGAGGGCTGACTGTTTTTGGTCCAGCCCTCCGCTTCATTCCCCCATCCTAAATCCTCTTCCGCCGCAGCCGACCATCACCAGGTTTCTTGCCTGGGACTCTTTTCATCATCTTAGGCACCTGTCCCTGGCCATCCATCTGGACACTCCAACCTCCTGCCGGTAGGGCTGTCTGCATGATCATTTTTCCCAGTCGAAACCCTGATTCCGCCCACTGCCTAAATCCTCCCGACGCCTGGATGAATCACTATTTATTCCCATATTATTTGGCTGATCCAGCAGAAACTTCCTCCATTGCGCGGAATTTCCCGCTCTTCACGAAACATTTCCAATCCATCTTTAATTTCATTAAATATTAATTTTCTAAATCTTTTCATTTTTCCAGCAGGAAAATGGTTCTGTATCTCGAAGCATATAAGTGGGAATATTTTCTGTTCCCGACCAATAATAGGAGATGTGGCCGCATGGATGGGTCATGTAGGTTGCGAACGAGAAAGAATGGAGGTTGATGTAATTGTTCTTGAATGAAGAAACTCTTGCGCGGCGTCCCTGGCTGAAACATTACGATTCCGTAGTCGCTCCCAGCATTAGCTACCCCAGCTTCCCAGCCCAGGAAATCCTCCGCAACACCGCCAATGTGGAGGGCGACAAAGCTGCAACCTGGTTCTTCGGCACGGAGATCTCATATTGGGATCTTCATATGTCCGTGATCCGGTTGGCCAACACCCTGGTAGATCTGGGAGTCAAGAAAGGCGACCGGATTGGCGTCTACCTGCCCAACTGCCCTCAATTCGTAATCGCCTACTGGGCATTGCTATCCGTCGGAGCCATAGTCGTCAACCTCAATCCACTCTACACCAAGGGTGAGCTCCAAGCCATGGCCGAGAACACGGGATTAACAGGCATATTCACCTTCGATCTGGTGGTCCCGATTGTCAAGGCGGTCTGTGAACAGTACAACATCCCATTGGTTATCGTGACCCGGCTGACCGACTATGTTAATGCAGCCCCGACCAGCACCAAAACAGAGCTCGGACTTCCCGCTGAATGGCTTCATTTCACGGAAGTCATGGATAAGAGCACCAATACTATTCCGGTCAAAATCTCCCAACACACTGAAGACCCGGCGGTCATCCAGTTCACCGGCGGAACCACCGGGATTCCCAAAGGAGCTGTGTTGACTCACAGGAATGTGGTAGCCAGCACCTACTGCGTGGAAGCCTGGGGTCTTAGCGTTGTTGGCAGGCTTCCTCCCTCCCGGCGATTTGTTTTATGCACCCTGCCTTATTTCCACGTATACGGCGAAGTGGTAGCCATGTGTTTCTCGGTCCATACCGCTTCCACTCAGGTAATTCTGCCCCGTTTCGATCCCGATGAGGTTGTCAATACCGTCCTGGCTTTCAAGGAATTCTCTTTCTGGCCCTGTGTGCCCACCATGCTGACTGCATTGCTTAATCATCCCCGGGTTGAAGAGATAAACCCGGCCAGGAGATTCGCCCTGATCAACAGCGGAGCCGCACCCTGTCCGGCAGAATTGATCCATAAGGCCAAAGATCTAAACATCTTCTTGAGCGAGGGCTGGGGGATGAGTGAAACCACATCCGTGGGAATATGCGTTCCCATCCAGG
>CAZDND010000121.1:895-5545 GCA_964506825.1 uncultured Syntrophothermus sp. | reverse complement strand
CCAACAATACCTTGCCTAATATGGGGCTGAAGGCCATTGCCAGGCTGATCAATTGAGCGGCCTGATTGATCATGATAATTGCGAAACAGCCCAATAGAATTGCAGCAACAGTAATAACAAGGTTGACATAGGGCTTTTTGTCAAAACGCTCATAATTACCGTTATTGACTTGTTCGGCTTTGCTTTTTTGCATAAAATACCTCCATATCTGGCAAATGTAAACAAACTCATCCATTAGATAAGCACTAACTATATTTCGAGTATACTATATTACTTTCTCAAAATAGCTGATAGACAATAAATGGTGGTTCGCGTGATCTTCACTCATAGTGTATGGCAGGTCTTGGCGCCTCTCGTCAGACTTGATACTTATGTATTGGCTTTTGTTACCTGGAAGGCATTATAGGGATTCATGTGCCCTATAGATGAGTGAATATGGTAATTGGGAGTCTAACCCAAAATGGGATGATCTTACCCTTATAGGCAGGGGAAATCTCTATTTAATAACCTACATTGAATATCGGCTTATAGCAGGGGATATCAACAATAATCTTGAATATTCTATATTGCATGAAGGGAGGAACGGTTTCAGAAGGCGATACTATCATCTCAACGATCGTGATAACCCCCGGTTGATAATACCATTATTGGTCGTCTGTTAGCGCGGTCCGGACAGGGCACAGGAAGACTGACCTACTCGAAATTGGTGATCGGGAAAGAAGACTGAAGAAACGATTGGAGGTAACGTAGTGAAATTTAAGCCGATGGAACGAATCTGGGAAAAAAATTATCAAGGCGACTACATCCTGGGGAAGGACTTATTTATGGGCCGCGACCCTATAGTCCAGCATTTGGTTTATAATGCCTACAAATTTAGGGACAAGGCCGCCATTATATATTACGGGACCGAGTTCACCTGGACGGAGTTTAAAGACATGGTGTTGAAGGTCGCGGGCGGTCTTAAGAAATTGGGAGTCAAAAAGGGCGACCGGGTTTATCTTGGGTTGCAGAATTGCCCCCAGTTTATTTTTTCTTATTGGGCTATCCATGCCCTGGGGGGGATCGTGGTTCCTGGCAGTCCTATGTTTAAATCAGGTGAACTTCAGTATGCCTTGAACGACAGCGGAGCCATGACTGTAATCATCGAAGATGGATTGTACCCCATATTAGAGAGCATTCGCCAACAGGTACCTGGTGTGGCTGCGGTGGTAGTGACTTCCATGGGCGAATACCTGCCGGAAGAACCAACCCTGCCAGTTCCCGATGGACTTGTAGCCATAAATCCTCAATGTACTGGTGCCATGGATTGGAAAGACTTTATCAACACTGATCCAATCGGTCAGCTTGAACCGCTGGATCTGGAAGATGTGGCTCAGCTTCAATATACTTCCGGAACAACTGGCTATCCCAAAGGAGCCATGCTGGTACATAGAAATATTCTGTGGAAAGCTCTGGCGTATTCCTACAATGCCGCAAAACCGGACGACGTAGGTCTGGCCGCACTGCCTCTTTTCCACATAACTGGCATGACAGCTCATATGCTGTCTGCAGTCTTCCAAGGCAGCACTATAGTATTAATGGCGCGCTTTGACTCCCTGACAGCGCTGAAAGCTATCGATAAATATAAAGTAACGATCTTTGGTGCCATAACCACAATGAATATCGCACTAATCAACCATCCCGATGCCGGGAAATATGACCTTAGCTCGTGGAGAATTGCATGGATGGGCGGGGCAGCATTGCCTGAAGCAGTCCAGAGGAAATATTTTGACCTGGGAATCCGCTTGGCTGAAGGCTATGGAATGAGCGAAACCGTGGCTACGGTTATTCAAACAATTCCCAGGTGGATAAAACCCGGCAGTATAGGCTTGCCATTCTCCGGAGTTGACCTGAGGATTGTAGATCCCCTTGACAACGATAGGGATCTGCCCATGGGAGAAGAGGGCGAGTTATGGGTCCATGACAACAGTGTTGCTGTTGGTTATTGGAATAAACCTGAGGATTCTGTTGAGACTTTTCCCGAGCCAGGATGGGTTAAGACCGGGGATATAGCAAAGATAGACGAAGATGGATTCGTGTGGCTCTGTGGGCGTCTTAAAGAGATGATAAAGGCCTCAGGCTACAGCGTCTTTCCAGCTGAAGTCGAGGAATATCTTTATAAACATCCGGCCATCATTGAATGTGCTGTCATCGGTGTACCGCATGATTATCGGGGTGAGGATGTCAAAGCATTTGTGGTTCTTAAACCTGAGTGGAAGGGCAAGATTTCGGAAGAAGAACTTATAGCATGGGCGCGAGAACAGATGTCAGTTTACAAGTATCCCCGATCAATCGAATTTCGGGATGAATTGCCTAAGGGCGGCACCGGCAAGATCATGCGCAAGATTTTAAAAGCAGAGGAAGCTGCCAGGAGTGAGACGGCCAAATAAGCAAGGATAATCCTGAATTATACGTTTATCCGAAGACGACTGGGGATGCCAGCTGACTCCCCAGTCGTTCGGCTTATTGTCTCCAGTATTAAATGGGTAATTGTGTACTGAAATCTGACAGCTGTCTGCTGTATGCAAGAAGGCTGTTACTTCATAGGTTTGACATAAGTCCTATAGAATATTAAAGCAAAGGCAATCAGGAACACTAACCAGAGGGACAAGGTATGTCTTGCGAAAAATCCGCTAAAATAAACTCCAAGAATAATGCCAAAGCATAACAAAGAGATTTTTAAACAGATATAATCCCAAATCGTATACTGTCTGGCTGCCGCCATAAGCCGTTTGATAAATGCGGTCATGGTTATACCTCCTTTACAACAAAAGACTTTACAACCTCATTATACCATCTCGAAACAACCCTATTAAAACTATGGAAATTGCGCCACATTATGCCGACTGTAGTGAGCAGGTTCCAATAGTCCGATGGTCTTGAACGGGCTATCCTCATTTCTGCGGTGTGTATGAGTTTTTATATAGTGCTCCTAGATATCTACGGTACAACAATTATACAAGCAAGAACGCCACTATTAATCACCTAGAAATCCGAATGAACAAACCCATCGGGGTTCCAGAAATCAACCCAAAAAATGTCTCAACAGGAGGTAGAAAATGGGATTCAACATTTGCTATCAGCGGGAATACGGAGAGAAGCTGGTGTCGGCCCAATATGCTGCCAGTTTGGTTAAATCAGGAGATGCCATTGTCTTGGCGGCCTTCGCAGCGAGACCGGCAGAATTTCAAAAAGCCTTGGCGAACCGTAAAGAAGAGTTATTTGGTGTGGATATCGGGTGGGCTTCTTCCAGCAGACCAGAGGATGCTGCCCTTGCTGATCCCACTTTGGAACACTTCAGATGCCACTCGTGGTTTTACGGTACTGTAGATCGAATACTGGCTGAGCAGGGCTGTGTGGATTATAGGATAAATCAATTGGGACACTCGCATTATCAATTTGCCATGGATGATTGGCCGCTGGATATATACATACAACAGGTAAGCACCATGGATGAGCACGGCTGCTTTTACTTCGGCATTACCAATAATTCCAGCTTTGACCTATGTCAAAAGGCAAAGTTGGTTATAGTGGAAGTCAACGATAATATTCCTAAAGTTCCAGGCGGCTCAGAGGAGTTTATCCATATATCCATGGTAGACTTCATTATCGAAGGGGTATCACCGCCCCTGATGGAACTGCCGCCGATAAAAGAAGCCTCTTCGGTTGATAAGGCAATGGCTCAGTTGTTGTTGGAGGAGATACAGGATGGTGCCTGTCTTCAGCTAGGCATTGGGACCTTGCCCAACCTCTTGGGAGAGTTGATCTGTAAATCAAATCTGAAGGATATGGGGATTCACACGGAAATGTTTTGCGATTCCATGATCAGTATGTTCGAAGCCGGAGTGGTGACGGGACGACGGAAGAATATCGATCGCTGCAAAATGGTCTTTTCCTTTGCTCTGGGGACCAGGAACACTTATGAATTCATGAATAACAATCCTCTGCTGGCCAGCTACAGCAACCGGTATACCAACAATCCTCAAATTATAGCCATGAACGATCGGGTGGTCAGCATCAATAATGCACTGGCGGTGGACCTATTTAGCCAAGTATCATCGGAAAGCTCGGGATTTCGGCAAATATCTGGTACCGGAGGACAGTTGGAATTCACACAAGCCGCATGGTACTCCAATGAAGGTAAAGGCTTTCTGTGTTTGTCCAGCACCTACACTGACAAGAATGGGGAGTTGAAATCTCGTATAGTACCTGCATTGCCGGAAGGAAGTATTGTTACCACTCCCAGGACCTGGGTAGACTTTGTTGTAACCGAGTATGGCAAAGCGCGTCTCAAGAGCAAGAGCTCATGGGAACGGGCAGAACTAATGATCGGCCTGGCCCATCCTGATTTCAGGGACGATTTGGTAAGACAAGCGGAAGACAAGAAGATTTGGCGGCGGACTAATAAAATTTTGTAACCGGTATCCCGATATTAAGGGATTCCAGGAGTCTGCAGAATCCGAATGGAGTCATTTTAGGGTTGCTTTGGTGAGGGTTTTTGCTGAATATTTGGGGTATAGGAGGTGTTTTTATCAAAGCGCTATTTTTAAGGGATGGCTTGAAACTGTGTCTGGAAGATACTCCCCGGCCTAATCTGCAGGACTCAGGCGA
>CAZDND010000121.1:0-885 GCA_964506825.1 uncultured Syntrophothermus sp. | reverse complement strand
GATATCCTGGTACGAGTGACGGCTTCATCCATATGTGGCAGTGATCTGCACTTTGTTTCCGGGGAAGTACCCTTGGAACCGAATTTCATTATTGGCCATGAGGGTGTAGGCGTGGTGGAGGAAGTGGGAAACGGGATTAAATCAGTTAAACCTGGAGACCGGGTGGCTATTCCTTATATGGTTTCCTGTGGGGTATGCTCCGAATGCCGCTCGGGCAGGTCCTATGCTTGCCAGGAGGATCTGCAGTTTGGGGTGGGTAAAACCCGAGGTGATCTGCCTGGATTACAGGCTGAATATGCCAGAATACCCTTTGCGGATGCCTCGATTGTTAAGATACCTGATTCGATAACTGACCATGCGGCTCTATTCATTGGTGACATCATGTCTACTGGATATATCGGGGTGATCAATGGAAATATCCAACCAGGTGATGATGTGGCCATATTTGGGGCAGGACCAGTTGGTCTATCAGCCCTGGCCTGTGCCCGACTGTTTTCTCCATCTCGGATCATAATGGTGGACCTTGAAGATTATCGCCTGGAGGCTGCTGGCAAGATGGGAGCTACCCATGTAATCAACAGCCGAAAGATCCGGGCTGGATCGGAGATTCGCAGGATCACTGGGGGTAAAGGAGTTCAGGTCTCCATCGATGCCGCCGGGGCACCGGCGACAATCGACGATTGCCTGACATGCACTGGCAAGGGGGGTAGATTGTCCGTGGTCAGCATGACTCCGTTCCATATCCAAATTGCGATGGGCAAGGTTTTTTACAAAAATTTGACCATGATTTCAGGTTATACTTCGTTGGATGAAATGCAACGTCTGATGAAGCTGGTCGAGTTCCGTCAATTGGACCTAACTCCATTGATCACCCATGAATTCAAA
>CAZDND010000120.1:0-5582 GCA_964506825.1 uncultured Syntrophothermus sp. | reverse complement strand
GCCGCGGACATGCAGGGGTCGTTACCCTCCCCCGATGACAATGCAGCGCCATGGTACCCAGGGGGGCATGGTTTGAGGTAACCATCGCTTTCCCCAACTAAAACAATCACCCATCCCGGTTACTCGGCGGCACTGTTTGCCTATTTGTAGCGCGTTACCTCGAACCTTTGCAGGCCGACCTTCTCATGAGGCTTGATGCCCGCCTTCTGCCTGGCAATTTCTACTTGCTGCTGCGGGGTGTCGATGCCTTCCAGATCCGGCAGCAGCACTCCGCTCCTGGCCCCACTGCTGACAATGACCCCGTACCTTGAGGGATCCAGCTCGTCCAGACCATCAATAGGTTCAGGTGCTCCCAGAACATCCACCGAGTAGACCAGATCCTCCAGTTCATCGGCCTCCACCGGCGAAAACCGGGAATCTTTGGTTCCCGAACTGATGGCATTTTCTCTGATCTCAATGGCCAAATTCGGCCAGACCGGTTCCAGTGTGCCGATGCACCCCCTGAGTTGGCCTGCCTTTTTCAATGAGACGAAGGCCGCCGCCTGACGGTCGAATTCTTTGGGGACTGGACTAGGGACCTGCACCCTTTCACCCGACCTCACATAAGCCTCCAGGCATTTGCGAGCCCACTGGACCAATGCGGTTTCGGCCCGGCGTGTCTTTTCCTGGTGTTCCCTCTTGCGATGTACCAGCTCATGGTATAAATTATTACCTTCCGCCAGCGGCTCGATTCCGGCGGTCAGATAGCCAACTCCAAAAGGCCCTTCATAGGAAAATACCCGGGGACTGATCCTTTTCCCCTCCATGCTTCCCATTAGGATCACCAGAGACCGAAAACCACATTCGCCGGCGTTGTCCCGGAGTTCGGCAGGTATCTCCAGCAAGCGCAGCACATCACCTGATTTCAGGCTGTCAGATACCTCCTGATCGAACCGGGGTCCATCTGGATGATAGGAGTAGGGCCCGTCGTTCTTCAGTCGATGCGACATGTCCCCCGAAGCTATCAGAGCCACCCTGCGGCCTAGTCCTTCAGCTGTTTCCTTGATCAGCATGCCCAGCAAATATAGCTCCTCAATGGCCAGCATGCCAATGCTAACCACCAGCAGCGGGGTTTGCCCCAGACCCGCCTCCTGCAGATAGTGCAGGGGCACCAGGACCCCGTGATCGAGGCGGGGATTTAGACGAGAATCTTTCACCTGGTTATCGACCGGTACAATAATGATGCCATTCTCACCGGCCCGCACGGTCATCCGCTCCAGGAACTCCAGGTCGTTTCTGGATCCATATCTCAACTCACCATGACCAAAGGAGCCAAAGTCACCTTCCAATTTTGGGTTGGCCAGCACCGATATTGCATCCCGGTAGATGTTGCCGTGAGGAGTAGTAAAAACCAGTAGATCCGGAGCCTGCGCTGCTACCTGGGCTGCCAGTTCCTTCATACCCGCAACCGTAGCCGAAACCTCTCCGATCTGACTCCCCCCGATTTGCGGAATGATCATCGGGGGATGGGGAAAAATCGCCCCGTAGACAATCATGCGATCACCTCCTTGAACTTTTGGCAAGACGTCTTTCTGACGCGTCAACAGTTCCAAACCCGCTTGATTAAATCTGCTATTGTTATTTTTCGGATCCAAAAGGGACCAAGTCGATTCTCAGTTCCTATGTTCAGTTTGTTCCCCAGGGACTCCCCAGTCAATCCCCCGCGCAAGGAATGCTCTGTTGAAATAGAATATTATCTGTAAGCATCCTTAATTTTTCTCTGGGAACAGTTCATCCCTCACCTTCAGCACAGGGCTTATGACCGCTATATCCCTGCAAATGAGGCACTCCAGTTTTGGCCCTCCGGGGATCCGAATCGATGTTGCCGAGAAAGGAATCGCCCCCTCTGGGGCGAATTTATTCAGAAGCAGTGAAAACATATTATTCCCCGAATCATTACCGCACATTGGAGGCAGACAATGACACAATCATCCGCCACCCGTATCAAGAGGCTTCCCCTGCACAAAGTCGACGCTCACGTCCATATTATGACCAGTCGCCGGGTGCGCGGCGGGATTAAGTGGGTGCGACGCTGCTCCCCCGATTACGAAAATCTCGATCTCGGGATTACTACCGCCGGACTCCTGGAGCATTTGCGTGAGGAGGGAGTTGAGTACTTTTATAACTTTTTCTATCCCCTGCATCCCGGAGAGAGCCGCGAAATCAATGAATGGCACCGCTACTTTGCTGATAGCTGCCCCCAGGCCATTCCTTTTGCTTCGATTCACGCCGCCGATGAAAATAAGGGGGCTTTGATCAGCCAGGCCCTGGACCATTACCACATGGCCGGAATTAAGTTTCATCCCTATATACAGGGTTTCTCCTTTATGGATAATCGCCTGTCATTAGTGATGGAGGAAATGCAGGAACGACAATGTCCAGTAATTTTCCATACTGGTTTTTCCGAATTCTATCGTCAGCCGTCCCTGGCCGGAGATACCATCGATTTTCTGCATCGATACCCGCGCATGAAGGCGGTGGTCGCCCACATGCTGTATCTCGATCTTCCTATCAGCGATTGGCGGCCCCTTTTGGAAGAATACCCCGGATTATACCTGGATATCACCAACACTTTCCCCAACTTCGATGTCTACCCCGAACATCAGGAACAGTTGCAGGAACTCATGTTGTCATACAGCCAGCGGATGGTGTTCGGCAGCGACTTTCCCATGGGAACCCTTTACCCGACCGGCAAATTACATGACTTGCTGGGAGATATCTGCCCCACCCAAGAGATACTGGATGACCTTATGTGGCGAACTGCCTGTAAAATCATCGGCAAAGACCTTTTTGAAGATATAAACCCCTCGATAACATCATCAGCCAGTTAATTTCTGGTGATAGAAAAAGACCACAAAAAAGAAGGCCGGCAGGCCTTCTTTTTGTTGCATATATAGGTTGGGGTAATTTAACGCTTCGAGAACTGCGGCGCTTTACGGGCCTTATGCAGTCCGTATTTCTTTCTTTCGGTCATTCGAGGGTCACGGGTAACATAACCGGCTTTCCGGAGAGATTTCCTCAGCTCTGGATTAGCCTTGATAAGCGCCCGGGCAACTCCCAGTCTGACTGCGCCGGCTTGTCCGCTGACACCACCGCCGTTTACTCTGGCTACTACATCGAACCTGCCCGCCAAATCGGTCAAAACCAGCGGCTGCAACACTATCAGACGCAGGGTGCGGTTCGGAAAATAATTTTCAAACTCTTTACCATTGATCTTGATCTGGCCTTCGCCGGGCAGAAGTCTTACGCGGGCTACCGCAGTCTTTCTTCTTCCGGTTCCCCAATATTGAACCTTCGTTGTCACTTAATTCCCCCCTATCCTCTCAATTCCCATGTTTCTGGCTGCTGGGCCTTGTGAGGATGATTAGACCCCCTGTAGACCTTGAGCTTTCTAAACATCTGACTGCCCAGGTGAGTATGCGGCAGCATTCCCTTCACCGCTACTTCCAGAGCTTTTTCCGGCTTCCTTTTCATCAGGGTCTGGTAATCAACCTGTCTAAGTCCACCGGGATAATTGGTGTGGTAGGTATATTTTTTCTGGGTCAGCTTGTTGCCGGTCAGTTTTATCTGCTCGGCATTGATTACAATGATGAAATCCCCGCAGTCCACATTGGGAGTAAAGGTCGGCTTATGTTTCCCTCTGAGCATGGCGGCGATCTCAGCTGCCAGTCTGCCTAGAGTCTGATCTGCTGCGTCGATTACATACCATTTTCTATCTACTTCCTTCGGTTTGGCCAAGAATGTTTTCACTTGGTTCCCTCCTAATTAACAAACCTGACACGGGGCGGGGTCAGGCATTTTTCCGTTACCCATTAATGTTACAAATTCGATAACCTCTTGTCAAGGCCAAAGAGCCCTTTTTAAAAATCAACCTTGACCAGGCACAGCCCGCACGCGGGAACCGTCGGTCCCGCCAGCCTACGGTCCCCGCTGTTGATAATCCTGTCAATACTCTGAACATCCAGGGACCCCCTGCCAATTTCCAACAGGGTTCCCACCAGATTTCTGACCATATGGTATAAAAACCCGTTCGCGACGACTTCAAATATCAAATCAGGGCCGTTTTCTGCTACCGCCAGTTGTCTTATGGTCCTTACTGTGTTTTTCACAGCACTTCCCGAGGCCATGAACCCTCGGAAATCGTGCTCACCCTCCAGCCTGCGCACCGCGGCTTTTATAGCTGACAAATCCAGCTCCCGGTAATAACCGTATGCATATCTGCGTTTAAGAGTATAACCCGCCGGAGACCGGTACACCACATACCGGTAGGTCTTGGAGATCGCATCGTACCGGGGATGAAAACCATCCGCAGCTTGCTCGCTGGTTAACACCTGCACATCCCGTGGCAGCAAAGAATTTAAGGCCACGGCAAAGCGTTCGGCCGGAATAGTTGTCTGGGTGTCGAAAGCCACCACTTGTCCCAAAGCGTGGACTCCGGCATCGGTTCTTCCCGACCCGATTACTTTAATGCTGCCGCCGGTCAGCGACAAGATGGCCTCTTCAAGGGTCTGATCAACGGTTCGGAGCCCCTTTTGCCGCTGAAAACCATGAAAATCGGTACCGTCATATTCCACGACCATTTTAATGCGCATGCGGCCATCCCCCAGTTGATTGTAGGCAGTTAGATTCCTAGAAAGGTCAAAGCTGCCAGAATAGTAATAAGGATAATGGCAGCCCGGTCACGTCCCCTCATCGTCAGCTCATGGAGACGGGTCCGGCCATCCCCACCCACATAACATCTTGATTCCATCGCCATTGCCAATTCATCAGCCCTCCGAAAGGCCCGGGTGAAGACCGGCACCATGATCGATACCAGGTTGCGGATATTTTTGAGGCTCCCGCTGAAATCCGCACCTCTTGACATCTGGGCTCGGAAAATCTTGTCCGTCTCTTCGAAAAATACCGGTATAAACCGCAAGGCGATGGTCATGATCATCGCCAGTTCATGGGCTGGTACACCGATCCTGCGGAAGGGTCCCAGCAACTTTTCCAGCGCATCGGTCAGCTGAAGCGGAGATGTGGTTATGGTCAGCAACTGCGCCAGGAAAAATACCATGGTCAGGCGGAACCCCATTAGCCCTCCCATGCGGATACCCGCATCGGTTACAGTTATTAACCACCATTCAAAGACCGCTTTCCCGGGCACCAACAACAACTGAAAGACCACCGTAACCGCCATCAGCACCATCAGCGGCTTCATTCCCTGAACGAAGACCCTCCATGGAATGCCGGAGAGATATCTCATCACCACCGCATAGGCAGCCATGGTCAAGACCCCCACCCAGGAGTCGACGGCAAAAACTACTACCATCATAACTGCCACCAGGTACAATTTTGTCCGGGGATCCAACAGGTGTATGACTGATTTATGCGGAATATATTGCCCGAAAGCTGCGCCGTTCATGATTTTCGCCCTAACAACCGGTCTATCTCATCGGCGGCTTCATCTGTGTCGATTGCACCTGTACCTAATCCGGGAAGCCAAGCTCGCAATTTGTGCAGCACCTGGTTGGTCGGCGGCAAGTCCAATCCCGTTTCAGTAA
>CAZDND010000119.1:0-5610 GCA_964506825.1 uncultured Syntrophothermus sp. | reverse complement strand
AACCGTAATTGGGAAGAGTTGAAGGAAATTGCCAGGTTTTATGACTATCTCGAGATTCAGCCTATCACCAACAATGAATTCCTGATACGGAAGGGTGTACTGGAATCATCGGAAGCTTTGATGGATATGAACCGGGCTGTCGTCCAGCTGGCTAATGAGCTGGATCTGCCGGTGGTGGCCACAGGAGACGTTCATTTTCTGGAACCCCATGATGATATTTACCGCCGGATTATTCAGGCCGGCAAGGGATACGACGATGCTGAAAATCAAGCCGCACTATATTACCGGACTACCGAGGAGATGCTGGCGGAATTCGATTACCTGGGGCCGGAGACCGCTTATGAAGTGGTAGTGACCAATCCCAATCTGGTCGCCGCCAGATGCGAAAACCTTCGTCCAGTGCCCGATGGCCACTTTTCGCCCATGATGGAGGGGGCCGCTGAACGGCTGACCGATCTCACCTGGGGAAGGGCTTACGAATGCTATGGCGATCCTCTGCCGGAAATGGTAAAAAACCGGGTGGAAAGGGAACTGCATTCGATTACGCTGCACGGATTCAGTGAACTTTACCTGATTGCTTATGAATTGGTCAAAAAGTCCAACCGTGACGGCTATCTGGTGGGATCCAGGGGCTCGGTGGGCTCCTCCCTGGTAGCTTTCCTAACCGGAATCACGGAAGTCAATCCCCTGGTACCCCATTATAGATGCGGCTGCGGATATTCCAGCTTTGTTGAGGACGGCTCCGTGTTTTCAGGTGCTGACCTGCCGGGCAGCCAATGCCCCCGGTGCGGGACAGACCTGATCAGAGACGGGTTTGAGATACCATTTGAGACATTTCTCGGCATTGACGGGGACAAGGTACCTGATATTGACCTGAATTTCTCCGGTGAATACCAGAGCCAGGCCCACCAGTTCGTGGAAGAACTGTTTGGCAAGGAACATGTCTTTCGAGCGGGTACCATTTCGACCATTGGTGAGAAGACCGCCTACGGTTACGTAAAAAAATACGAGGAGCAGACGGGCTCGAGATTCCGCCGGGCTGAAATCGACCGGTTGGTAAATGGCATCACCGGGATTAAGAGAACCACCGGGCAGCACCCGGGGGGTCTGATGATAATTCCGGGGCATATGGATGTCCATAGTTTCACGCCTCTGCAGCATCCGGCGGAAGATGTTGACTCCCAAGTGGTTACCACCCATTTTGAGTACGAGGCCTTGAGCGGAGTGCTGGTAAAACTAGATGTTCTGGGGCATGATGACCCGACCATGATCAAATACCTGGAGGATTTAACCGGTATCAGCGCCACCACCATCAATCTGGACGAACCTCGGACCATGGCGCTATTTTCCGGGGTAGACTCATTGGGAGTTAAGCCTGAAGATATTAGGGCCCAGGTGGGAACTTATGGCATTCCCGAGTTCAATACCCGGTTTGTGAGACAGATGCTGGAGGTGACCCGACCCCGGACCTTTGCTGAATTGGTCAGGATCAGCGGATTATCCCACGGAACTGATGTCTGGGTCAACAATGCTCACGACCTGATACGGAATGGGAATATAGGACTCAATGATGTGATCGCTACCCGCGACGACATCATGACCTATCTGATCCAACAGGGGCTGAGCAAGTTGGATGCCTTCTGGATTATGGAAAAAATTCGCAAGGGCAAGGCGGCAACGATTACTCCCAAAGAGTTCGAAAGCATGAGGAACCATAATATTCCCGAATGGTACATTAATTCCTGCATGAAGATCCAATATATGTTCCCCAAGGCCCATGCAGTAGCCTATGTTATGATGGCCTACCGGATCGCTTACTTCAAGGTGTATCATCCCTTGGCCTTCTACGCCAGTTTCTTTTCGGTTCGGGCTCAGGATTTTGATGAAGCGGTATTTGCTGGATACACAGAAGTCCGCCGAAGGCTGGAAGAGATAGAAGCCCTGGGACAAAACGCTTCGCCAAAGGAGAAGGCGCTGATTCCCATTCTGGAGGTGGCATTGGAGATGCAGGCCAGGGGCTTCAAGTTCTATGAAGTGGATCTCTATCGTTCAGAAGTTGGCAGATTCACGATACTTGACCAAGGGCTGCTGGTACCATTCAGTGCGCTTCCGGGGGTGGGGGAAGCAGCCGCCAGGAACCTGGTCGAAGGCAGGCAGCGAGGCAAGTTTACCTCGGTTGAAGACCTGCAGCGCAAAACCAAAGCCAATAAGTCGGTACTGGAAATCCTGGAGAAGAACGGCTGTTTGGAGGGGCTGCCGCAATCCGATCAAATCAGTTTATTTGGTTAAACCATGCCAATAAGAGTTAATTATCGGGTGGGGTTGAACAGCATCCCCTAAATATGTTATACTCCTTAAGAACTCGTACAGAATATTTCTGCCGGAAGAGTGGGTAAAAACCCACTTTTTCTATTATCATATGCCGGGAGGTGTGAGGGTGACTAACCGTGAGATTATAGATAAAGCTGAACCGCTGCTGGAAGCGGCACTTGCCCCTCTCGGGATCGAGCTGGTTCACATCGAATACCTGAAGGAACAGGGGCGGTTGGTGTTCCGGGTATTCATTGATCACGCGGATGGGGTGACCCATGATACATGCCGGGCAGCCAGCAACGTGATAGGCCCGGTGATGGAACAAAATGAGTTGATAACCCAGTTTTATTACCTGGAAGTGTCGTCGCCGGGATTGGATCGGATTATTAAGAAAGACAAGGATTTTATCCGGTTTGCAGGCAGCAAGATAAAAGTGAGGACTCTGGAGCCGATCGATGGTCAAAAGAGTTTTGTCGGGATATTGAAAGGTCTGGATAACGATGGCATCAGCCTGGATATGGAGGGCAAAACAGTCGTCATACCCAAGGCAAAAACCAAACAGGCGAGATTGGTTATTGAGACACAATAAACTAGATTAAGGATGATTCAGATGGGTTCATATTTACAGAGGAGGCGTTACCATGTCCGGTGAGTTGATTCAGGCTATAGGCGAATTGGAAAAAGAACGGGGAATACCGAAAGATGTTCTTATTGATGCCATAGAGTCAGCCTTGAAGACCGCATACAAAAAGAATTTTGGAACCAACCAGAATGTAGAAGTGCAGATGAACAGCGTGACTGGAGACTTCAAGGTTTTCTGCCGCAAGCTGGTGGTTGATCCCGTGGAAGACGATAAATCGCAGATATCATTGGACGAAGCACGCCTCATCAAAGCTGATGCCGAGTTTGGAGATGAAATTGAGTTCGAGGTTACCCCAGGAAATTTCGGGCGGATAGCCGCCCAGACAGCCAAACAGGTGGTAATTCAAAGGCTGCGCGAAGCGGAGAGAAACATAATATTTGACGAATATGCCAGCCGGGAGGGCGAAATAGTAGCCGGTACGGTGCAAAGGACCGAACAAAGAGTGATAGTCATCAACCTTGGACCTACTGAAGCCGTTATGATGCCACAGGACCAGATACCTGGAGAGATGTTATCCCAGGGGCAGAGGATCAAGGCATACATTTCTGAAGTAAAGCGGTCTGCTAAAGGACCACAGATAACTGTTTCCCGGTCTCATCCGCATTTCCTGCGGAGGTTGTTCGAACTTGAGGTCCCGGAAATATTTGAAGGCCTGGTGGAAATCAAGTCGATAGCCCGCGAAGCAGGCTATCGGTCCAAGATAGCCGTATCCTCCCGGGATGAAAAGATCGATCCGGTAGGAGCCTGTGTCGGCCCCCGGGGAATGAGGGTTCAGAATATTGTCCGGGAGCTGAATGGTGAGAAGATTGACATCATCAAATGGAGTCCAGATATGGAAGCCTATATCAGCAATGCCTTAAGCCCGTCCAAGGTGGTCGCGGTGGAAATCGATGAAAACGAAAAGTCATCCCGGGTGGTAGTTCCCGACCATCAATTGTCCCTGGCGATTGGCAAGGAAGGCCAGAATGCTCGTCTGGCAGCCAAGCTCACCGGGTGGAAAATAGACATCAAAAGCGAGTCTCAGGCAATAAGGAGGAGTAGTCCAGATGAAAGTCCGGAAGATTCCCCAGAGGATGTGCGTCGGCTGTCGGGAGATGAAGAATAAGAAGGACCTTATTCGAATCGTAAGAACTCCCGAAGATGCAATTGTTTTGGATAAAACCGGCAAAAAAGCAGGCCGGGGTGCCTATCTGTGTCCCGATACCCAGTGTTTTCGGGTGGCGATCAAGGGTAAACGGCTGCAAAAAGCGTTGGAGAGGGATATCCCTGCTGATGTTATCGCGGCTTTGGAAAAGGAATTGGTGGCGGATTGAAAAACAACATCTATCATCTTATAGGCCTGGCGTGTAAAGCGGGACAGACGTCATCAGGTTCAGAAGCGGTCCAGTCGAGTCTTGGTAGACGCAAAGCCTGTATGCTGATTATCAGCAGCGATATTTCTTCTCGCAGCCGCAAAGAGTTGATCGCGGGTGCGGAGAGAAGCGGGGTCCCATGGCTGGTAATGGGGGATAAATACCTTTTGGGAAAACATGTCGGGAAGGCCTATCGAGTGGCCGTAACTATCAATTCAGCAGGTTTTTCCCAGGCCATAATCAAAATCCTGGGAGAACTTGAAGACGAGGAAGCTAATCAAATGGGGGTGGTCGAATGGCAAAAATCAGAGTCCATGAACTTGCGAAAGAACTAAATGTCCCAAGCAGAGAACTGGTCCAAATAATCAGAGATCTAGGCATTGACGTCAAAAACCATATGAGTACCATGGAAGACCAACAGGGAGCTTGGGTCAAACGTAAGTTGAAGGAAATCGGCGGCGGCGAGCCAGTCGCGGAGGAAAAGAAGGCTGATGTCCCACCTGCCGTGGAAAAGGAAGCCCGGCCCCAGGCCAAGAAACCTGCAGCTGAGCCCAAGCCTCGTCCTGAAGCCATACCTCCCAAAGATCAGCGGCCAGGACCTGCCCGCACTCCAGTAAAACCATCTCCCCAGGTGAGCAAACCCACGGTGGAGGTTCGTCCCAAGGCGGTGGAGGCTGAAGAAACGGAACCGGTCCCAGCTGTCACTGTCAGTCCGAAAAAACCTCAGGGTGATTTCCGGATAAAGACCTTTGGAGGGGGCAAACCCCAGGCGAGACCGCCCAGAGGACGGTCAAAAAAGAAGAGCAAAAAACCAGAATTCAAGCAGGATATGACACCGGAAATGATAATGATTGAAGATCGCGTAAATATAAGAGAACTCGCCTACAAGCTGACTAAAAGCCCGGCAGAAATCGTCAAGAAATTAATGCTGGTAGGCATTAATGCTTCCCTTAACAATGATATCGATTACGCGGTGGCGGAACTTATCGCCGCAGACTACAATGTCAGAGTCGAAAGGGCCATGACCCTGGAAGAAAAAATGCTGGAAACGGCTCCCGAAGATGAAACTAAAATGCGGCCCCGGCCCCCGGTAGTTACCGTTATGGGCCACGTAGACCACGGCAAGACCTCTCTTTTGGATGCTATCCGGAAAACCAACGTGGTGGCCAAAGAAGCAGGGGGAATAACCCAGCATATTGGGGCTTACCAGGTTAACTTGAGAAATGAAAAGATTACCTTTATAGACACCCCGGGACACGAAGCTTTTACAGCTATGCGGGCCCGCGGCGCCCAAGCCACGGA
>CAZDND010000118.1:0-5617 GCA_964506825.1 uncultured Syntrophothermus sp. | reverse complement strand
GGGTTGATGCCAAGCCGGCTCAGTCGCCTCCCAAGCCAGTACAGGCGCCTCCAAAACCAGTCCAGGCACCTCCCAAGCCAGCACCCGTGCAGGCTGAAACCAAGGGGCAGCAACCTAAAACCGTTCCGGACAAGCTCTACAAACGGGTGCTCAACCGCTTCCTCGGCCCCCGGCAAGGATGAGGCGGTTAATCCACTGGATCCGGAAGCAAAATATGCGCAATAAAAAGGGATCTGTTGTTTTCAGATCCCTTTTCATGTCCCTATATTAATTAAGCTCCAACGAACCTTTATCGACTTTTCATCTTCTCAGGTCTTCAACTTCGGTTTCCCGTCTTCAACGCTTCCCTCATACCTTCGTCTCTTAAGTCAAGCTATCGGCGTCCTGCTGCGGTTTCACATGATTTCCGTTCTGGTTTCACTTTCACCTAATTTTGCGCTTTTTTTTTTGCGCTGATCGGTGGTTTGTGAATCAGACCTTCAATTATGCTGTTACCGTGCAAGCCTCCTTTTCTTTTCTTTCTGAGATATAGTGAACTCCGTCTTCACCGGTATTTGTTTGGGGTTGAATCGTTCTGTTTCCGTTTTCCGACTCTGAAGACTTTATGTCTTAGGTATTCCTTGGAGCTTACAGTAATAATACCGCCCGCCGGAAAGTACGTCAAACCGATTATAACCTCATTTCGGACAACTGGCGTGAATTTTCGCAATATTTCTTTTATTATCGCCGGCATACGAGGTATTTGATAATCTTTGAATAGACTTATGCTGATCCGGACCTTTATTTAAGCGATTTCTGGTGTTCAAAGCAATATACCCGACCCCCGAACTGATCCCAGTTGGTGACGCAGGTCCGGTATACGGATTCGGAAACGGTCTGCCCGCAGACTGAGCATACCGGCAAAGGCTTGCCATTTTCAGCATCCGCCTGAACCGGGATGTCTTGGGAAGCCTGCGGATCAAAGGTGTGCACGTCCGGACCCGCCTGCATCGCCCTGATCAGGGCGTCCCTATTCCAGAGCTCCACGGCATTCAGCTGGGCGGCCCGGATGGCCTGAGGGGTGAAATAATTATTGGTCACCACGATTGCCCGGGAACCACTGTAATAACCCCGGGCTGCGGCCGCCTCCTCGATCGCCTTAACTCCTACCTTATTCTGGTAGCGCTTGGCCTGCACCACCGTCCTGACTCCCTTGTGGTCTGCCAGCAATTCGGTTTCATTGTCGCCCACTGCCCGCGTCTTCTCCACCTTATACCCCAGTCCCACGAAGAGCGCTTCCAAATACTTCTCAAAGGTCAGAGGGTCCATGGCTTCTATGGCCGGAAGACCTGTACTCTGCAGGGATTTCCGGGCGGCCCGGTCAAATATTATCTTGGCGGTGATGGCCACCCCCAGGATCAGCAACACCGGCCAGGCCATCCTGACGACCGCCCATAATCCCTCCAGCAGGGGTGTGATTGCTATAGTCGTGGTCATGTGATTCCTCCAAGTTTCCGAATATCCAGTCCCGATATGGTTCTATTCCCTATCAACAGGGTGTGAACCTTTAATGCCTTTGCAGGGAAACATTTATTTAACTCAGTGTCCACCGAGTTCAGGGTGTCAGTTCCGAATGAATAACCCCTTAATAATTCACTACCAAGGGATAATGCTCCAGATTCCGCCATGTTTCTTGAAGTCGATGGCGAAGAACTGTTCCGCCTTGTCCAGGTCCATCACGATATATTCTCTGGACTTGTAGGCTTCGAGATCCTCAGGGAGTTCCTTGAGAATCCGATCGGCTTCCCAGGTCTGGGCCGCATTATAACGAAGTTGGCCATGCCTCCTGTCCACATCGAAGGCTTTCCTGTTCGTCTCCCAAGCCCTTTGGATAGTTTTGATTGCCTGTGATCCGGTCACTTTCTCGCTGAAATAGTCATCCAGATTTAATAGGCGAATATATGAAGGTATTTCCCGGTGCGAATGTTCCTCAATGATAGCCACAATAATCCGGGATGAAAACTCCAGTATATCCGGAGCCTCCTCAATGTCGTCTTCCTTCATGCTTTCCAGCATTTCCGGCAGCACCTCCAGCATTCGCCGCAGATATTCGCGGTAGAAAGCGGTGCCGATATTTTTCTGCACCCTTCTGACCACGCTGTTTTTCATTAGTTCGGTGTTCATGAGGCCCGACTGAACATGACATAGGACCGTACGCCGAATTACCTCCGGCGAAACCGCCCTCACGTCTTCATTGGCACTGATGACCACTGCCGGGTAGTTGATGTTGTTATCAGCCACCCCAAAATCATCATTTTTGATGGTTTCTATGGCATGCTGGCTGAAACGGGTCTGGGTAAGGTCGTCCACGATGATGGGAGCACCTTTCACGCGATTCTTCAATTCGTTAATAGTCGAGCGGGTAAAATCCGGCGCAGCCATTTTGGTTTTTTGCCCGATCATCATCTTCAGCAAGGTTTCCAGGAAGCTGGTCTTCCCTGCTTTGCTTTTGCCGTAGACTAAACCGAAAACCGGATAAGGCAGCAGGGGCTGATTGTATTTGACCGCCATGTTACGCATAACCGCCATAAACGGGGTGGTGAAAAACCAATTGGCAAATGCATAATACTTGTACTGCATGCCGACCACGTCCCCGTGGAATTTTTCATAACCCGCCATATAATCCAGGAACAGATCCACGTCGTTTTTGATTTCTTCCGTCGTAGGATTCAGATCCAGGAGGCGGTCATTAAGATATACCTCTGCCGCAGAAATCTCTATTACCATTTGCGGATATTCGCTGCGCCACTCTTTCTCCCGGATATTGGCATCCGCCACCCGGCGCCGGGTATGCAGCACCTCTTCCGGAGACAACAGGATCTTGCCTTTCTTATCTGCCTTCGGCATATAGGATGCGAATTTACTGGTTAATTTTTTCACGTCGAGCCCGAACCGGATTTCTTCTTTCATTTCTGTATCCGGCTCAATCACCATGGCTTTTCTCACTTTAACCGTCTGCATCACTGGTATCTCGTGGGTATTGTCCCCATCATCGGCCAACTTCAGCGCTGTGACCGAAATGTCGTCCGAGCTCATTTCCTTGAGCTGATCGAAGCTCCGCTTATACCAATCAAAGGCCCGCTCCCCGTCAATATAACATATGTTTTCCCGCTGCCGGCCTGAAAATGCCGCCCTGGACATGTTGGCTGAACCCATGATTACCCTTTTGCGCCCGTCTTCAGCTTCGAGAAGATATAATTTTTCATGGGAAAGTTTTTGGCGGGCCACGTACATTTTCAGCGAGCTATTTTCAATTCTGGCCAGCAAATCGGTTTTGGTCTGACTGGATACGGCCTTGAGCCGTTCAATGGTTTTCAGCTGGTAGGCCATGATCTCCTGAAGATTAAAAGAGATAACTTCGTCAAATCCGAAGATAATCTCGGCATAGGCGAATTTCTGCAGCAGATCGTTAATAAATCTCATCCCCGAGGAGTAGGTAATGGCATACAACCGGTCAAATCCCGAGAATAGCTCCTCCCAGCTCACGGAGTCTGCTCCCACAAAATCCAACTGCACCACCTCGATTTTCTCGGAAGAACCCGTCTTTTCCCGAAACAAATCCAGCTGGTCATTTTCTCCCCCTTCAAACAGGGACATGTTCTGACTCACCTTGGATATCACCGCCCTTTCCCGAAAACCTCGCGCATCATACCGACGCCATGAATCCACCTCACCTGTTCACTTCGCATAAGAGGCTTCCAATCATCCTCAGAACCGTTCGGGCTCAAAATTCCTGATCAACTCCGCCAGATAGGTCTTGCCGGAAGCCTGCCGGTAGGCGAGCAGTTCCAGGGTAGCCAGGACATCATCACTGGCCCGGTGGGTCCGTTCAGGATTTATCCCGTGAAACCGCAGGAGTTCCTGGAGCCCGCGGGACGGGTAACCCTTGCCCCGCCAGTCGATCCCGGCCATGGAACAGAACCATCGCTTCCGGTCAGCAAGCGGCAGCAGTCGGGTGACGAAACTGCGGTCAAAAGTCGCATTATGGGCGACCAGGAAATCCGCCCGGCGTATGATGCCTGACACCCGGTCGTAATCCAGATCCTGGCCGCAAACATCACCCCAGCTAATCCCGTTGACTGCCTGGGCTCCCGCGCGAATCCCGCAGGAAGGTTCCCGCAGTCCGACATATTGATCCTCTATTACCAAGGATCCCCTATCGTCACATTCGAACAAAACAATGCATAATTCGATTACTTCATCCATGACAGGACTGAATCCGGTAGTCTCCACATCTATTGCCGCCCCCAATAATCGACCTTTATACTCATATTCCATGATTATCCCTCCGTGAATACTACTGCCGGTCTGCGCTCCTCAACAACTACAAGTTGATTTCCACCCGGGCCCTGTTTTTTCCTTGTTGGCCTTGCCCCGGTTTGGTGTATCTGCCACCAGCTTTTCCTCCGTCATGCATCTGCTCTGACCAACCATCTCGTTTTGCCTGGCTGCGACAGGAATCTTCGATGGCCAAACCATAACCGTTGGATGGCGATGGTTATGAATCAAACTCCAGCATATCAGCTTCTTGGGCTGATGTGTTCCAAAAAATCCGCGGCCCCGGCTGGATATTTCCATTATTTTTTCTTATCCCCTAATATGCCCACATAAACCCCGGGAATTATTCGTATAACTTAAAAAGGCAGTTTGGTAAGCAGAACCATTCATCCCTTTATAATTATACCGGTTAGGCCTATTTGACAGACATCAGTTATGGGTTACAATGCAAGTATAGAGGCCAGATAACCATATGTTAAGAAAGCTGATCCCCTGAGCGGCTGGAACCCAGATGGGCTCATTCAAGAGATTCGAGGAGTTGATATCGAATTGAACCAAGTTGATCGGGAAGAGGCTATCCAGGCCAAATTATCAGGGAAATATGAGTCGTTGATGCCTGTCTATGAGAAATTGAGAGACGAGCTATTTAAGATTGGCACCAACATCAAGATAACCTTGAAACCTCTCTATATGCGCATCGAGTTCGACAGCGGCTCCAGCGGGATGGTTTACTGGAAGGACGATTACCTGGAGGTTCTGTTGCCGACGGATGCTCAGGATGAAAAACGCCTGTTGAACGCCAAACACTATAAAATCAAGGGTCTCGACAAAATGGTCCGACTTACCACGGTCGACGACATTGATGATTATTTGGTGGACTTATTGAGCGGCATTAATGAAGATCAGGTGTTTTTATATGTAGTAGGCAGACATCGATAGACAAATCAGCCGTGGATTGACCTTGACGAATTTTCATTGGGGTCTAAGTTGTCATAGGTTATTTATCCCAACAATGTTGGGATTTTTTAATTCTCGGTCGTAAATTGCATCAGTAAAAAAAGCCCAGCAGCGCTGGACTTTTCATAATATCGATTGATTTATGCTGCCCGGAGCGGCAAAAATAATTCGCAGTTGAATCGTCACCCCACGCAACGGAAATAAATCACCCTTCCAAGGTTAAAGCCCGGAAGGTTCAAGATGCGCAAGTTTCAACCCCCACCTGGATAATTGCTTTTGCCAAGCAGTCTTAACGTCCCAGCCAGCGGCGTCCTTCTTCCCTCAAAACCGTCGGTTGTCCCTC
>CAZDND010000117.1:5065-5635 GCA_964506825.1 uncultured Syntrophothermus sp. | reverse complement strand
TGCCGGTTTCGAGTTGAAAAAGCATCTAAAATCAAAAATCACCGACCTGGGGCATGAGGTTTTGGACGTAGGATGTTACAGCCTCGATTCGGCAGACTATCCGGATATCGCCGAACAAGCCGCCCTGAAGGTTCTTGAACAGCAGCGAAGCCTTGGAGTACTTATCTGCGGCAGCGGTCAAGGTATGGCCATTGCCGCCAACAAGATACCTGGAATCCGGGCGGTGGTTTGCAGTGATCCTTATTCTGCCCGGGTAGTGCGGGAACATAATGACGCGAATGTGCTGGCTTTAGGATCCCGGGTGATCGGGACCGGATTGGCTGAAGCTGTCCTGGAGAGCTTTCTAAAGTCGGAATTTGCTGGAGGAAGGCACCAGAGGAGAGTAGATATCATCAAAAACCTTGAAAAAAAATACCAAACACAAGGGGGAGCAGTCGGTGGATTATATTGAAAAATACGTTTATCCTGTCGACCCTGAAATCGCGGCGGCCATAGCGAATGAAGAAAGAAGACAGTCCGAGAAGCTGGAGCTTATAGCCTCGGAAAACTTTGTTTCCCGAGCGGTGATGG
>CAZDND010000117.1:0-5055 GCA_964506825.1 uncultured Syntrophothermus sp. | reverse complement strand
GCACAGGGCGGGGTCATGACCAACAAGTACGCCGAAGGGTCTCCTGGGAAGAGGTACTATGGGGGCTGTGAATTTGTCGATGTTGCCGAAGAACTGGCCAGGAATCGAGCTAAGCAGTTGTTTGGAGCTGATCACGCCAATGTACAGCCCCATTCGGGAGCTCAGGCTAATACCGCCGTATATTTTGCAGCCCTGAAACCCGGTGATACCATCATGGGGATGAATTTGGCCCATGGCGGCCATCTGACCCATGGGAGCCCGGTCAACCTGTCCGGGAAATACTTCAATGTGGTCAGTTATGGGGTGGATGAGAATACCGAGACTATTGATTATCAACGCGTGGAAGAGGTGGCCAAGAGTTCCCGCCCCAAAATAATAGTGGTGGGCGCCAGCGCATATCCGCGTTCCCTGGATTACAAACGATTCCGGGAGATTGCTGATTCAGTGGAAGCTTTGCTGATGGTGGACATGGCTCACATAGCCGGTCTGGTGGCGGCGGGATTGCATGAAAGCCCGGTACCTTATGCCGACTTTACCACTACAACTACCCACAAGACCCTTAGAGGGCCGCGGGGCGGAATGATCCTCTGCAAAGAAGAATGGGCAGCCAGAATCGATAAGGCGGTTTTCCCTGGCATACAGGGCGGACCGCTGATGCATGTGATAGCCGCTAAAGCGGTATGTTTTAAGGAGGCCATGACCGAGGAGTTTAGGACTTACCAGCAAGAGATCATCAACAATGCCCGAGTGTTGGCGGACGAGCTGATCAGGCAAAACTTCCGGCTGGTATCAGGTGGCACCGATACCCACCTGATGCTGGTGGATGTCAGAAATCAAGGATTGACTGGAAAGGTTGCGGAAGAATTGCTGGAGCAGGTGGACATCACCGTCAACAAGAACGCCATTCCATTCGATCCTGAAAAGCCGACGGTCACCAGCGGAATAAGGATAGGAACTCCGGCGGTAACCACCAGGGGACTCCGGGCAGCTGACATGAAGGAACTGGCAGAGGCAATGTCATTGACTCTAAACCAACCTGATGCAGCCAGAAAGGTCAGGGCCCGCGAGATAACAGCTGGAATTTGCCAAAGATATCCATTGTATGCGGATTGATGCCCAGCGGTGACAGGTTTGAAAAAAGGATCACCGCAGCAGTGAGAAGTATTCAATTATAGGGGTGCGCTATCCAGGTTGGCAAATCCAGGAGTTAATTGAGATAATACAATTGCCGGCTTATTGGTGGGTATAAGAATGGAGATAATGGTTATGGCATATAACAGACCCTCCTGGGACGAATATTTCTCTGGATTGGCGCGGATGGTGGCCTCAAGGTCGACTTGCCTCCGCCGCAATGTTGGAGCTGTTTTGGTTAAAGGAGAGAGGATTATCTCCACGGGTTACAATGGAGCCCCCCAGGGGATTAGCCACTGCCTGGAGATCGGATGTCTGAGAGATGAGGAAGGGATACCTTCAGGGCACCGTTATGAGATGTGCCGGGGGGTCCACGCCGAACAGAATGCCGTAATCAATGCGGCCCGCTATGGGATATCGACGCTGGGCACGGTTCTGTATTGCACCAACCAACCATGTATGTTGTGTGCCCGAATGCTGGTTAACGCAGGAGTGATACGGGTGGTGCACCAGGGTGATTTTGAGGACGCGTTGGCGCTGGCTTGCCTCAAAGAAGCCGGAGTTGAAGTCGTTGAGATCAACCTTGAAGGAGGTGGGTCTATTGCAGACCAAGACAATTAGTCTACCCCGTCTTAACCGGCTCACCCCCACCTTGGAGTCCACAGCGCTCAAGTTGATGGAAGAGGCTGGGGAACTGGCGGAAGCCATCGGGAAGCTGCGGGGCTTGAGCGGTGAGAAGATATGCATGGATGAACGGGAATTGGCGACCAATTTAGTGAGTGAGCTCTTGGATGTGGCTCAGACGGCGGTATCCATGATGTTTGTCATGGAAGAGAGCTATGAAGTGAACATTGAACAGGCGGTCGGGCAGCATATAACCAAGCTTTGCCGCAAGGGATATTTGGTTGTAGAGGATAATTAATTGAGCCGGGCCGGACGGGATTAGGGATGCGCAAATATAGCTGGGCGGCTGACGAAGGCAGACCGATAAGATTCGGACTATTCGAAACAAGAAAAAAAGAGGAATTCGCTTACTGACCTAGAAATCAAAGTTGGGTTCTAATCTGGACAAAGGTGAAAAAATGGCAAAAAAAACCAGCAGCTGGAGTAATTCGGTTGGTAATGCCCTGTCAATGGCTACCGGTTTTGCGGCAGCGGTTGCTTTGGGCTATTTTTCGGGAAATTGGCTGGATGATCGATTTGGGACCGAACCCTGGTTGATGCTGATCATGTCGCTGCTGGGATTAGGGGCCGGTTTGAAGCTCATGTATGATCAGGCAGGCAAGATGGGATTCGGCCGATCACCTTCGGATCCAGTCGCGGAAGACCAGGATGAGCCGCTGGACTATCAGCCCAGCAAGGAGATAGTAGCGGTTCTGGGCGAGGCAAAGAAGAAGTTGGCGCAGCTTGAAAAGGCTGGGGCGAAGGAACTGGATGACGAAGAGAAATAGAGTCTCTGGAGTCCGGAGTCTGAAGTGAGGTTAATATTGTGATTATTGCCGGCGTTGTACTCGGTTTATTCATATTCGTTCTTTCGGTGTGGGTGAACCTCCGGGTGGTGGAAAACGCCAGGAGCATGCCGCCGCAAGAGGCCTCCAACCAGATGGTCATACAGTATGTGATCAGAGTAGCGATCTTAATGGTGAGTTTGGGTATACTGACCTACTGGATGGGAATAGAGCTTATCCTGGGGGTCTTGGGGGGCATGGTTCTCGGTATTCTGCTCTTTTTGGTCATAAGTCGAAGCAATCGATCTATGTTCGAACGTTGGATTAAAAGGCCTAAAGAAAAAGACTGATCGGGAGCAAGACAAATCCACAATGAAAGGGGGGGAATTAGTGATATCAGTGTTCGCGTCGTCGATGTCAGAGCCGTTGTTCACCATAGCTGGAAAAATACCGGTTCCAGAGTTGGTGGTCACCGAATGGGCGATAATTTTGGCTATTGGTCTATTTGCCTTTCTTGCGACAAGAAAAATGGACAGGGTTCCCCGTGGTTTGCAGAATGCTCTTGAAATGGCAGTGCAGTTTTGCCAGGATTTCTTTGGGGGAATGATGTCCGAAGCGGTGGCCAAAAAGTGGATGCCTTTGTTAACAACGTTCTTTTTGTTTATTTTGGTATCCAACTACAGCGGCCTCATTCCTGGGGCATCATATGTCACCGGTTACAAAGTGCCAACTGCAGACTGGAACATAACTGCAACCCTGGCAGGATTGGTGTTCCTAACAGTTCAAATTGCGGGTTTCCGTGAGCATAAGCTCGGTTATTTCGGTCATTTTCTCAAACCAATGCCGCTCATGCTTCCGCTTAATTTGATCGAAGAAGTTGCCCGTCCATTGTCGCTTACTCTTCGTCTATTCGGGAACGTATTTGGAGAAGAAATGATAATTGCCTTTCTGCTTATGATGGCGCCATTTTTAATTCCGATGCCGTTGATGGCACTTGGCATGCTGACTGGGGCAATTCAAGCCATAGTGTTTACCATACTGGCATCCAGTTATATCGGCGCAGCTACCGGAGAAGGGCACTAAACTATTTCAGGCTCATCATGTTTAGGCGTATCAGTGAGGGAAGAAATCAAACATTCACTGAAACAGGAAAGGAGGGGAAATGTAATGGAAGGAATGTTCGCAATTGGTGCAGGTCTCGCCGTAGCGATTGGAGCCCTCGGCGGAGGTATCGGACAAGGTGTTGTTGGTGGTAAAGCTCTTGAGAGTATTGCCCGGCAGCCCGAGGTCGCAGACCAAGTTAGAACCCTACTATTCATCACGCTTGCATTTATTGAGACCTTGACTATTTATGGCTTGCTAATCGCTTTCATGCTAGTGGGTAAGATTGGTTAGTACTTATTAGCGTTTACGACAGCAAGAGCCTAAGTGTAGTTTAGGGCGATGAGGAAATATTAATAAAGCTCATCGCCCGAATAACTATTCTTACCCTGAAACGAATGGAGGTAGACATGCCTGTGAGGAGAAAAAAATGGTTAGCCCTGGCGGTCCTACTCCTGAGCATGCTTATCATAATGGGCTTAGCCACCTCCTGCCTAGCGTCGGAGGGAGTACCACCCTTTCCTGACCCGGTGAAGATAGGGTGGACCGCAATAAACTTCTTCATTTTGCTAGCCATACTATATAAATTTGCGTTTAATCCCATCAGTAATATGTTGGAAGAGCGGACCAACACCATCGAGAGTTCGCTGAAACACGCAGAGGAATTGTTGGTCGAAGTCGAACAGATGAGGAAGGATTCGGCTGCAGAGTTGGCTGATGCCCGTAAAGAAGCACAAGATATAGTAGCAAGGGGTACCCAGATCGCAGAGGAAACCAAGAACAATATCGTAACCAAGGCGGAGGCCGAAGCGATGTCAATGAAAAATAAAGCCATTGCAGAAATTAGGTCTGAAAAAGAGCAGGCTTTATCCGAGCTCCGCGACACAACGGCTTCCCTGGCCATACTGGCGGCCGAAAAGATCCTGGGCAGAGAGATCAAGGAAGATGATCAGAAAACAATGGTCAAGGACTTTATTAAGGATGCAGGGGATCTGCTATGCTAAACAAGAGTGTCGGTAGGCGCTATGCAGAAGCCTTCTTTGCTATCGCCCGGGAGCAAAACAAAATCGATGAATATCAACAGGAATTGACGACCATCGCGGATACCATAATGGGCAATGATGAGCTGAAAAATTATATGTTTCACGTCTTGATTCCTCCGGCACAAAAGAAAGAGGTGCTTGATAAGTTGTTTGGCGACAAAGTTTCGCCGAGCACCCTCAACTTTGTCAAGGTGATAACCGACAAGCGGAGGGCCAACCACCTGGAGGTGGTTGCCGGGGAATTTGTGGTCATGGCGGATGAGAGCCGTGGGGTTCTAAAGGCTGAAGTCACATCAGCCAGGCATGTTGAGGATAAAGATCTGTTGGACCTG
>CAZDND010000116.1:0-5756 GCA_964506825.1 uncultured Syntrophothermus sp. | reverse complement strand
GGTACTCCCTGGATCAATGCTGATGGTGGCCTATATTGGAGATGTTCCGGTACTAGGTTTGCCGGGCTGTGTAATGTACAGCAAGATTACGATTTTTGATTTGATTTTGCCGACCATCCTATCCGGCGAAAAAGTAACCCGTACCATGCTGGTTAGATTGGGCATGGGGGGGCTGTGCCTAAAATGCGAGGTCTGCCATTATCCCAATTGCGGATTCGGAACCGGAGCCTAGGCGGACAGACGGCAAGCGCGGACTGAGCTATGATTCACCGGTTGCGGGAGAGGGTTTGGCGGAAGGCACTGACGGGTTGTGGGATGCCGATTTGCGAGGAAAACCATGCCAGATAGAACGACAATACAAAGGCCGGCGCCTTCCAATTATGGCGCCGGCCTTTAAACGTTTCTTGGGATGAGCTTAGCTTAAGGATAAGCGATTGTCGACTTAAGGTTTCTTCTCTGGGGAGGGATTGGTTTTATTCCGATGATTTTTTCTGGGCTCGCTTTTGCCAGCGGTCGATCTCCCAGTCCCAAAATTTATTGGCCTGATGAAGGAAGGTTTTCTGATCCGGCATGATCTTCTGTTGGATGATTTCCATCGTGGTGTTTTTGATCTCGCCCTCGTTGACGTACTCCCAGCCGGCTTGTTCCGTGGCCGCCAGGATCTCATCGACCTTGGTTTTCAGTTGAGGAGCGCTCATAAACTCGGCTTCCGGGCGGTAGATTTCCGCAGAGATTTTGCCCAGGCCCCGCCCGCCCATGTAATGGAGCCAATCAGACATGGGCTTGAAATGATCCTGTTCAGAAAAGCCGGCCACTGATATCACCACGGTCTTCATCTGCTTTTCCTCGCGATGGGGATGGGAACACAAGCCGTCCTTTTCAACGATATAGGGTTCGAAAAGGGGAATCGAGCGGTCCAGGAAGTTTTTGAACATGGCGGTGGGTCCGAATATATACAGGGGTGTGGCCCATACCTCCACATCGGCAGTCTTGCGGATTTCCAGGATCTCTTTCATGTCGTCCTTGTGAACGCATACTCCCGGGGTCTTTACCCAACAGGTGTAACAGCCAATGCAATTTTTGATTTCTTTTTCCCGCAGGTTGATTACTTCAACCTCAGCTCCGGCCTTCCGGCACCCGGCCAGAAAGGACTCCAGCAGCATGGTGGTTTTGGAAATTTGGCCTTTTCTGGGTCCGCCATTGATAGCCACGATCTTCATTGTCAGGCCTCCTTATTTACTAGGTCGGTTAAATATTTATAACTTGAAAAGAATAGTCTGTCAATTATCCGCATGGGAGGGGAGACAGAACCCGGGGAGGCCCATGGTTTTTCAACGGCATCTAACCTCAGATTGATGGGACGGCAGGGATCTGCCTGCAGGCAATTCATAAAGGATTTTGGGGCAGGCATGGAGAATTGGTGGGCGAATAACGTAGGGGAGATCCGCGATTTGAGCTTCAATTCCTGGGTATTTATTCTGTTGTTTTTGCCGGTCGCGCTGATCGGATATCAGATTTTGGTCCGGGGCCACAGGTTCCGGAAGGCCAGGATATGGCTTTTTTTGGTATCGATATTTTTCTATGCCTATGGCGGGACATCTTCGCTGGTGGTACTGGGTTTATCAATGCTGGTTAATTATCTTATCGTTACCCGGGCATTCTCCGGCGGCGCTAAGGCCCCAGGGGCAAAAACCTTCCTGATTGCCGGCATCACGGCTAACATCGCCCTGTTGGCTTATTTGAAATACTTTTATTTTGCCCGCTCGGTTCTAAACGGGCTGATCCAGATCAACTTTCATCCCCCGGAACCATTGATAATGCTGGGGATCAGTTTCATCACTTTTCAGCAGATATCATTCCTGGTCGATGCCTACCGGGGTAAAATAGCCGAATTCAGCCCCCTGGACTACATTCTCTATATTACCTTTTTCCCTAAGATTATCAGCGGTCCCATTACCCGCTTCAACGAGCTGGTCCCGGTACTGCAAGCCCCTGCTCCGATTAGGGCTGAGAACCTGGCCAAGGGGGTTTATGTATTTGCTATCGGACTGTTTAAGAAGGTAGTGGTAGCTGACACCCTGGCCAAATTGGCCGCTGCCGGTTTTGACAGTACGGCAGCCCTTTCATTTTTGGAAGGGTGGATCACCTCCCTTAGCTATACCGCCCAGATCTATTTTGACTTCAGCGGTTATACTGATATGGCCTTAGGTGCGGCGCTGATGTTCAATATTCGACTGCCCTTCAATTTCAATTCTCCCTATCGGGCGCTGAATATCCGGGATTTTTGGAGCAGGTGGCACATCACCCTGACCAGGTTCCTGACGGAATACGTCTACATTCCTCTGGGAGGCAGCCGCCAGGGCGAAGGAAAGGCTCTCCGCAACATAATGATTACCTTCATTTTGAGCGGATTTTGGCACGGGGCTGACTGGACCTTTATCTTCTGGGGATTTTTGCATGGGGCAGCTTCGGTGAGCCTGCGGCTATGGGGAAGGCTGGGGATCACGATGCCGCGATTACTGGCCTGGTTTCTAACCTTTAATTTCGTTAACATCGCCTGGATTTTCTTCCGGGCAGAGGATTTTCAGGATGCAATCCGGGTACTGCAGGGGATGTTCGTTCCTGTGTCCTGGAGCGGCACGCAGATTTTGGCCTCCTTCAGTGAAGCCAACCTCTGGTTGGCGGCGGTGGTATCGGTGGCAGGATTAATAATTCTGTTGGTTAAGACCAACTCCAATGCCTATTCGACGGAGTTAACGCCCAGCTGGCGCAAGGTGCTGCTGATAGCGGCCATGGTGTTGATAAGTGTGCTGTTCCTGAATACCGGAGTACCTAAGGAGTTTATCTATAATGACTTTTAAACAGTTTCTTTTCAGAACGCTGGCAACAACCTTCATAGGCCTGATGGCGATCATGGGCTGGGTGGCGCTGGATAACGAATTCGCTCTGTTTGGCGATGCCACGGGACTTAAGAGGATGCCGGTCAGCAGGGAATGGGAACGCTGGGCCAAGTATCTGTATACCTTTAATTATATTCCGTCCAATTTCCAGGGAATCATCCTGGGCCCCTCCCTGGCGGACAATATCGATCCCTCCAGAATCGGGGGCTGGCCCATCTATAATGCCTCGATCAATGGAGGCAATATCACCGAGTTGGGCCTGATCCTCAAAAATGCCATCGAGCAGGAAGGCCGGTTGGAATTTGTAGTCATCTGCATCGATCCCTACATTACCAAGGATTCAGGCAAAAAGACCAATTATCTGGGGAAGCAGGACTTCTGGAGCGCGCTGGGGTCGGTGGAACTATACCGCTATTATTTCGATAAGTTTCGGCTGGAGGCCCGGGGTGGCCGCAGCTACTATAACGAATACGGCTATTACAACTTTAATATTTATAAAGACCAACAGGATACTGAACAGGCCATAGAAGCCGCCCTGAATCAGGGACGCCGCTGGGGTACGGACCAATTCAAGACTGATCCGCAGGCCATCCGGGACCTAAAAGCGGCGGTGGATCTGGCTCATGCCAACGATATAAGGGTGTTTGCCTATTACTATCCGCGGCCGCACATCATTTTCAATGAAAAAAGGGAATTTTACAAAGAATATCATCGGCAGGTGGATCCGATATTCGATGCGGAGGACGTGGTCTGGGATTTCAACGATCCCAGGTATGAAGTCTTTACCCGGGATTACAGCAATTATTGCGATCACTGCCACCTGAGCGCCCAGGGCGCAATTTATATGACGGACGAGATCGCAAGGAAAATCAGATCCGGGATGACCAATCAAGCTCCAGCAGTCGTTTCAGAATAAGGCGTCGCTGGAGGTCCATGCTCTCGATGTAGATCCTTAAACCGGCCAGCCATTCGTCTTCATCATTATCGGGACTGGCTTGGGCTATCGCCAGCCAGAAGTCGTCCGGGCTATTTCTCAATTCCCCGGGATAAGCCAGCCCCACCAGGACCGCCAGTTCCAGGTCTCCCATCATTTCATATAAGCAGATGAAATCCTCTCCATAAAGGCAGTCGGCTTTGAGGATGTCCACAAAGTCGGTCAAAGAGCTTACTTGGGTGAGTATGGCAGCTGCTTTCTGGCGCGGATCATCCAAGGCCAACAGGTTACCTGCCAGTGTACGAAAGGCATCGTCATCCATGCGTGAACCCGGGTCTACAGAAACCTGAGTGGAAGCCTGGGGCAATACCACGGGGATGACCAGTTTGTCCAGGGTTTCCTGCCGTATGCTGTCAATGAATCGCGAAACCATATCGGGCTGGCAGAGATTCAGATAGGCAATCATGGGAGGATCGAGTTCCAGCTCGTCGCAGAGTCGCTGCAAGGCCAGCTCCAGGACGGCAGCTATCTCTGATGAGGCCAGGGGGAGCAATTGCCGGCTTACCCGGCGAATTTGGTCAATATGGATGGTTAGATTGCGGCGATCGTAACCCAGGGCAGAGGAGAATAAGGAGTTCGCCAGCACGATTTCAAAAATATTGAGCAAGTATTCGGGGTAATCGATCCGGTAGACTCTTCCGTAATTCTCCAGGAGTATCTGGAGATCATGGACGGGAAACAGGGCACAGAAACGGTTCTCAAGGAAGAGCCTTTCTAAATAGGCCTGGATATAGAAGACCCCCTTGCCAGTGACCTGGCAGGCCAGTTGGTAATCGATGCTGGCTGGGATCTCATGGGCGGCGTAATCCGGGTCATAGTGGGATAAAAAATCCGGGATGGCCACATCCAGGGTGTAGTTATAAGCCAACAGAGGAAGTTCGACCCGGTTGGACCTGGTTTGCTGGTACAGTCGCCGGGTTTCTTGCAGACAGCCGCGCAGTTGGGCCAGACCCTGACTATAGATCTCCGGCAAAGGTTTGCTGAGCAGTTTTTCCAAAGATTTTTCAGGAGATGTCTCGGCTAATAGACTCGTATCCACACAAAACAGAGCGGATGCCATGATTTTTTCAGCGATTTCGACGGGAACGGAGCTGCTTTGACCGCTGGTATATTTTCTGACCTGGTCCTTGACCAAGTCCAGCGTACGCAGCTGCAGGACTGCCAATCCGGCATCACTTAGCAGTTCCTTATGCCAGGCTTCATCTATTAGTGATACCAAATAATTTTCCGGGTCCAAGCCGGAGGGATCCAATGCCGGGCGGGGAAGGAGACTACCCATATCACACCTCGTCCACGTCAGCTGAAAGCCGACCGTAATACTGCCCGCTACGGATCGAAGCAGCCAAGAGCGGCAGTTCCCGACCAACCAGCAGTTCCATGGAACCCTGGCAGGGTTGATCAAAAAGCTCTCTCATCTTCACGATCAGATCATCGTCGCCGATATCTTCGCGGGTTTCGTTTTTCACCTGGTAGAAAGCATCCAACAAATCGCAGATGGTGGATGCGTAGTTGTTCTGGTTCAGAAAAGGGGAGGAACAGAAATAGCTGATGATCTTGCTGGCCAAATCCTGGCCAAACTCCACCCTGCCCAGATTTTGAAGGGTATCCTCCCGACTTTCATAGATGTGCAGGGCCTCGCTTTCGGATAAAAGCAGGCCATGGTTATGGGAAATTTGGTTGGTTTCCAAAATAAGATTCAGAGTATGGGCTTTCAGGGCTGCCGCCTGGGGGTGAAAAAGATCCAATATGTCTGACACCCAAAGCACCTCCTGCGTTAATGGGACGGACGATATCGACGAACCAAAGCCTGTCAATAGTCAGGGAAAACGTCACCCCATTAAGGGGATAACTGAGCAGCGGAA
>CAZDND010000115.1:0-5791 GCA_964506825.1 uncultured Syntrophothermus sp. | reverse complement strand
TGAATGTCCACCGCTAGCCCAAACAAGGGGACGGTTCTCCTGTTTGACGTTCTGACAACAAAAAAACACCTGTTGCCTGGCAGCAGGTGTTTTTTACCCCGACAAACAAGGGGACGGTTCTCTTGTTTGATAGGTTCTGCACTTGTTATCCAACTCTCTATGGATGCCCACTGTCGGTGTTTAATTTCCAATGCCAGCTTGATTGCCGGTAAGTTCAATTATCACCAGTTCCGGGCGGTTGAATATTCGCGGTACAAACATGGATGCCTTTACCAAACCACGGCTTACCAATAGTGGGGTTTGATTCACATTGTAGATTCCAGAAGTGTAGGCCGGGAAAAATCCCTGACCGGGCGAATATAGACCGGTGAGAATCCAAGGAATCCGCCACTGTCCCCCATGGGCATGCCCAGCTAAAACCAGATCGAATCCAAAGGGCACAAACTCCTCAATGTTCTCCGGTCGGTGGGCCAAAAGAATTGAATATATGTCATTATGCCTAATGGCTTCGATATCCTTCAATTGCTGCTCCATGGTTACACCTTGGGGATGGCAGTCACATCCTACGTCATCAATCCCGCACACCTGGATCACGGAGTCCCGCACCCTTAGCAGTTCGCCCTCGCCCTCCAGGAGTTCCACCTGGTACTGTTGGAAATACCCTTTTATTTCCCCGATCCTGCCGCTCTGAAATTCGTGATTACCGGTAACCCCAAAAGCCGGGTACTTCCCTTCCATGGCTGCCAGCAGCTCGATGGCAGGATCCTGCGGCAGCTTGTCGTCAACGATATCCCCGCCATAAAGGATTACATCAGGTTCCTCCCTTTCGATGGCCTCGACCAGTTTATCCTGACCGACACCATGTCTACAGCTATGAAGATCTGAAATAAAAACAATGCGGATCGACCCGTCAATCTTTGGGTCAGATATGCGGTAGGTGGTGGTGACTATTCTGAAATCAAAAGCCCACCAGAGCAGGCTAATCATCAGGATGATGGCGGTCAGCCTGCATATGATTTTCCAAATCGCATTCCTGTGGTTAATCGGTATCATCAATTATTCCCCATTCCCATGATGTGATGCTTAGACATCCTATAATGATGTTCCACCTGAACCTAGCACTTGCCAGATTTTGTGCAAAAAGCAAATGGATGATTTATTCGGCCCCCCAAAACTCACCCAGGGTCTTCTCAACTTTGCCCCGATCCCTGACCGTCGTGGGGGTATGCCAATTCTTTGGAAACAGCCTTTCATAATCCCTGCGGCGGTACCTTTCGTCCACCAGCATAATAGCTCCCATATCGCTCTCACAGCGAATCACCCTGCCCGCCGCCTGCAATACCTTGTTCATCCCGGGATACATATAAGCATATTCATATCCCATGCCGTTCCTTTGTTTGAAATAGTCCCTGATAATGTCTTGCTGAACCCCCAGTTGCGGAAGTCCAACACTGACGATTACCGTACCAATCAGCCGGCTGCCCACCAAATCGATGCCCTCCGAAAATATACCCCCCAGCACACAGAACGCCACCAAGGTTTCTTCAGGCTCCTCGACCAGGCTGGCCAGGAAATTTTCCCTATCGGGTTCGGACATGCCGGAGGATTGTTTTACCGCGTTTATTTCCGGAAAAGCCGCTATAAATTCCTCAAAAACATCGTTCATATATTTATAGGAGGGAAAATATACGATATAATTGCCTATCTTGCTGGATACGAACGAACCTATGAGCTGAGTAATGTTGGATCGGCTTTGTTCACGCTCCGTGTATCGGGTGGATATGGTATCGGCGATCATCACGCATAGTTTTCGGGGATCGAAAGGGGAGTCAAGGGACAACAATCGATCCCCCTGGCCTCCGCCCAAAATGTCCCGAAAGTATGTTAGCGGGGATAGGGTGGCCGAAAACATGATTGCTGACTTTCCTCGCTTTAACGCCTCAGCCAGGAGAAATGAAGGGTCCATACAAAATAGCTTCAAAATTACTTCAGTGCCCTGGTCTTCCACCAAGGTCACATATCTTTCGTCGTAAAAATCAGCAATGGTCATAAAGCCCAGTACCTCGAAGTATAACTGCATGAATGTCTGATCTTCGCTCAGCTCCGCTTTTTCCTTGAGCATCAATTCGCATACTGCTGCGTATTTGTTGACCAGCTCGATAAAATCCTGCCGGAGGTCGGCAGTAACCAAATATCCCGCTTCACCGCATTGGTGACGCAGTTCGATCATAAATTTATTGATGCTGGTCAGGCATTTATCCAAGGCTTTGTTCTTCCCCTTATACTCTTTCTTTATTGTATAAAAATCGGTTTTTCGCAGTTGGGCCGAATACATCTCTCTCGACCGGTCCACCAGGTTGTGCGCCTCGTCGATCAGGAAAACATAGTCGCCGCCCTCCGTGAAGAATCTTCTCAGATAGGCCCGGGGATCAAAAACATAATTATAATCGCAAATAATGCCGTCCGCCAAAAGGGCAATATCGAGGGACAACTCGAAGGGGCATACCCGATGTTTTTGAGCGTAGGACTCGATTGCCTGCCTCGAGAATTCGTCGCAGGCTTCGATGGCATCCAGGATGGCGTCATTTATCCGATCGTAATGCCCTTTGGCATATTCACAGCGATCAGGACTGCATACCGTTTGATCGCAAAAACATATTTTTTCTTTAGCGGTTATGGTCAAGGTCTTGATTCTGAGCCCCACCCGTCGCATTTTATCGAAGGCCTCCTCGGCGGCCTGACGGGTGATGGTCTTGGCGGTAAGGTAGAAGATTTTTGATGTTTTTCCCTCGCCGATAGCCTTGACTGCCGGAAACAGCACCGATATGGTCTTTCCGGTGCCGGTGGGCGCCTGGGCAAACATTTTCTGCCCATTGGCTATGGTTCGATAGGCGTCTTCAGCCAGCGCTCTCTGCCCCTGGCGATAGTCTGGAAACGGGAAAGGAAGCGCCTTTATGGAGAGGTCCCGCTGGTTCGCCCATCGGGATGAAAAGCTGGCCCAGGCGGAATATTTGGCCAGTAGCCTGCTGACAAAATCCTTTAATTCTGCTGCCGAAAAATTCCGGGTGAAATTTTTAGACTCGTAACTTTCCAAATTGAAGTAGGTAAGTTGGACTGATATTTCCGGTAAATCATTCTCTATGGCAAATATGTAAGCGTAGCATTGCGCTTGTCCCCAATGAGCCTGATTGAATTCTTCGTCAATCAAGCTGATCGGCCGCAGGGTGGTTTTGATCTCTTCGAGAGTATAGCGATCATCCTGCCGAAAAACGCCATCGGCTCTGCCTTCCAAGGTATAGTCGGTGCCGTCATGGTTATAACCTGCTGACAGTATTACTTCGCTGCGATAGTCATCATACAACTCACTGTGCTGTTTCTGCAAAATGCGATGAGCTCTGGCACCTTCCAGCATTCGGTCCTTGGAAACATATCGGCTGTCGATGTCTCCGCCCCGCATTATCAGTTCAACTAAAAGCCTGATCGGCAGCCTGATCATGAACCCCCTGCTTCCTGCGTCATTGATACCCAAACAAGGGGACGGTTCTCTTGTTTGCGAACCTTCCCCCGATTCAGCTCTATGCTTTATGTATTTGATGGATGGTTAATCCAGTAACCATGGCAATCTGCCGCAAACTAAGTCCGTCAGTCGCCTTGAGATCTCTCAAAATCCCGTTTCGCTCGTCAGCAGGCATTTCCCGCAGCGATTCAGGTGGTCGGCCATGTAAACGTCGGACAATTTCCTGTCGAGCCATCTCCATGGTGGGACGTTTCGGTTCGGTATATTCCATACATTCATCGTCGTTGGCACTGCTCTCAAATTGCTTCATTCTATCAATGGCAAGACTGCGGCTGTCTGCAAAAACACCCAAAATGAATGCGGTTTTAGTCATCCCCGGAGGATGTTCCCGCCCGCCATAATATCCTCGGCAGCTGCTCCAGGGATAATCCTCTGCTCTGGCCACCAGGTGAGCTTTCACGGGATTCGAATGAATATAGCGGATCAGGGTCACAAGGTAACTGTTGTCCTCCACTGCCTCGCTCTTGAACCGACCCTGAAACACATGCCCAGCATGTCCATACTTCAAATTGTACCAATAGGCATAGCTGGCTCCCATCCTTTTCATGATATTGGATATTCCTGAATCGCCTTCCCTGATCATCAAATGGACATGGTTGCTCATTAGGCAGTAACCCATGATATCAGCATTGCTTTCCTCAGAAATCCGCTTTAAGGTAAGCAAATAGCGTTCTCGATCATCGTCATCATGGAAAATATCCTGCCGGTTTACCCCTCGAACCACCACATGATATATGCCTGTGGCACTGGCCTTTCTGGCGTTTCTGGGCATACCCCGCCCCTCTTTCGTTTTTTTCCATTTTATCATGGCTGCCCAGCCTCAAACAAGAGAACCGTCCCCTTGTTTGACTGGGCGACCGTCTGGCAGGATGGATACCAAATCTGGGGTTTGGGTGATGAATCATGATTCTTTTACGGCTTATAAGTGTTTATAATGGTAATGATGACATTAAATGTTAGGAGATGGTTTTATTGATGCGGTCCCATATTGGGCGGTTAATGATTTTCGGGCTCACCCTGGCCCTGGTTTTGTCTGTTGGAATATCATCGTCCTTAGCCCTGTCACCAGAGATAGTTATTGAGGCTCCGGCATCCGGAGAGGCCCTGGTCCCAGGATCCCAATTTGAGATCAAATGGGATATCGCCCTGGACCATTTAGAATATTTTCAGCTTTTCTACACCACAGACGGCGGAGAGCACCGGAGCGAAATAACCTCCGGAACCGGCGATGATTTTGACATGGCTGACAGCTATGCATGGACGGTACCCAACCAGGTCTTTCCCACCGTACAAATAGGTATCCGGATAATGCGGGCTACTCCCTTCGTTATCTATACCTACGAAAACCTGTCAGGCGAATTTTCCATCAGATATCCTATCCATATAATCACTCCAATCCAGCCTGATCTGCTGCCAATTACGCTTATTCCAACGGCACCGGGCAATCTAAGCGGAGAATTGGTGTCAGCATCCTCTATCCGACTCAACTGGCAGGACAACTCCATAAACGAAGCCAACTTTTTGATTGACCGGGCTGTCGACGAGGGTTCCTTCACCCAGATGGCATCTGTGGCAGCGGGGGCCACCGGGTGGCTTGATGCCGGAGTGACGGCCGGGCATACCTACCTTTATCGGGTCCGAGCCGCCAATTCTGCCGGCAGCTCAGATTACTCCAATATCTTCGAGCTGGATATCCCAGCCAGCAGCCCCTCCGTACCCCCAGTAGACACCACTATATTGCGCTACACCATCGGCCAAACTTCCTATCTTTGGAATGGTATGAGCCAGAGTATGGATGTTGCGCCCATCATTCGGGAGGGCCGTACATTACTGCCGATCCGGTATGTAGCTGATCCTTTGGGAGCTCAGGTGCTGTGGAACGCTATTGAGCGCAAAGTATCCATTCAACATGCAGGCCGCAGCATCGAAATGTGGATCGATAATCCCATCGCCAGCATTGATAGCAGCGAGTTGATGATCGATCCGCAAAATTCCCGGGTCATGCCGGTTGTAATTCCGCCGGGCCGGACCATGCTGCCGCTGCGTTTTATTGCCGACAACCTCAACTGCTCAGTGCAGTGGCTGCCGGAAACCCGGGAAGTGGTGGTCACCTATCCCCGGGCATCCTCTGATTAAACAGGTATATTTTTGGCGCTATTTGAATCGGCAATCAAAGATGCCCGGCAAAACCGCCGGGCATCTTTGACTGCCTTC